>CABROZ010000007.1 GCA_902472795.1 uncultured Bacteroides sp.
AGTATGAAATGCTTACAATTTCGCGTCGGAAGAAATGCGGCATGACCGAGAAAGCTGTTGGGTGATAAAATTAGGAAAACGGAACTTTAAAGGTGACTTTATAAACTTATTGCTTGAAAAATTCGTCATTTAACAATAAATCGTTATTTTTGCCAGCCTAAAAATAAGTATATTGCAAAGAAGTAATTAATAAAAGAGAATAGGAACGATGAAAACAGCCAAACTGTTGCTGTATTGCCCTGACCGGCCGGGTATTTTAGCTGAGGTGACGGACTTCATTACGGTGAATAAGGGCAATATTATCTACTTGGACCAGCATGTGGATCATGTGGAGAACATCTTCTTTATGCGGATAGAGTGGGAATTGAAAGACTTTCTGATACCTCAGGAAAAGATCGAAGATTATTTCGAAACGTTGTATGCACAGAAGTACGGCATGTATTTCCGCTTGTATTTCTCGGACATGACACCACGTATGGCCATTTTTGTGTCGAAGATGTCGCACTGCCTGTTCGACCTGCTGGCACGCTATACGGCAGGCGAATGGAATGTCGAGGTGCCGCTTATCATCAGCAACCATCCGGATCTGCAGCACGTGGCCGAGCGGTTTGGCATCCCGTTCTATCTGTTCCCTATCACGAAGGAGACGAAGGAGGAGCAGGAGAAGCGCGAGATGGAGGTTCTGGCCAAGCATGGGGTGAACTTCATCGTGCTGGCACGCTACATGCAAGTCATTTCGGAACAGCTCATCAATGCTTATCCCAATCGGATTATCAACATCCATCATTCCTTCCTGCCGGCCTTTGTCGGCGCCAAGCCCTATCACGCGGCTTTCGAGCGTGGTGTGAAAATCATAGGAGCCACCAGCCACTATGTCACTACCGAGCTGGATGCCGGACCCATCATCGAGCAGGATGTGGTGCGCATCTCGCACAAGGATACGGTGAACGACCTGGTGAACAAGGGAAAGGATCTGGAGAAAATCGTCCTGTCGAGGGCTGTGCAGAAGCATATCGAAAGAAAAGTGCTGACGTATAAGAACAAGACAGTCATATTCAGCTGACGTCGTCAGCATACAGCTCGATAGAACAAAAAGGTAAGTAGCTATGAAGGTTGCAATTATCAAATACAATGCGGGCAATGTTTGCTCGGTCGATTATGCGCTGAAGCGCTTGGGAGTGGAGCCGGTAGTCACGGCCGATAAGGAAGAGTTGCTCGGAGCCGACAAGATAATCTTTCCGGGTGTTGGCGAGGCGGAAACGACCATGCAGTTCTTGCGCTCGTGCGGGATGGATCGTCTGATAAAGGAGTTCAGGCAACCCGTATTGGGCATCTGCCTGGGCATGCAGCTGATGTGCCGCCATTCCGAAGAAGGCGATGTGGACTGCCTGGGCATCTTTGATGCCGACGTGAAACGCTTTGTGCCCTCGAGGCACGAAGACAAAGTGCCCCACATGGGATGGAATACGATAGAACAGACGCGAAGCCACCTGTTCGACGGCTTTACAAAGGAAGAGTACGTTTACTTTGTCCACAGCTACTATGTGCCGGTCAATGATTGTACGGCTGCTGTGACCGACTATATCCATCCGTTCAGTGCTGCCTTGCACAAGGATAATTTCTATGCCACCCAGTTCCATCCGGAGAAGAGCGGCAGTGTGGGCGAGCGCATATTGAGCAACTTTTTAGCGTTGTGACATCATATTATAATCGTATATCTTTTATTTTCGAATATCCATGATAGAACTCATTCCGGCCATCGATATTATAGGTGGAAAGTGTGTGCGCCTTTCTCAGGGCGACTATAGCAGCAAGAAGGTATATAATGACGACCCGTTGGAGGTGGCGAAAGAACTGGAAGCTCATGGCATCCGGCGCCTGCATGTGGTCGATCTGGACGGAGCCGCATCCCGGCACGTCGTCAACTATCACACCTTGCAGCGGATAGCCTCAGGAACATCGTTGGTGATTGATTTCGGAGGAGGAGTGAAGACAGATGAAGACCTGAAGATAGCCTTCGAGAACGGTGCGCAGATGGTCACCGGCGGCAGTGTGGCCGTGACCGATCCGGAACTGTTCTCCCATTGGCTCGCAGACTATGGTCCGGAAAGAATCATCTTGGGAGCCGACGTGAAGGATGAAAAGGTTGCAGTCAACGGGTGGAAGGAAGAGAGCGCCTGGAAACTGTTCCCCTTTCTGGAAGACTATCATGCCCGGGGGGTCACGAAAGTGATATGTACCGACATCGGTTGCGACGGCATGTTGCAGGGCCCGTCGGTCGAGTTGTACAAGAAGATATTGGACCGTTTCCCCGATCTTCACCTGATAGCAAGTGGAGGCGTGGGCAGCATGGCCGACGTCGATGCACTGGAGGCGGCGAAAGTACCGGCCGTCATCTTCGGAAAAGCATTGTACGAAGGCCGCATCACGCTGAAGGAGATAGAACGGAAATTGGCCTGAAGGCAACCGCTGCATGGAGGGCGGTATATGAATCAGAGAAGTGTGAATCTAAAATAATAGAATTGTGTTAGCGAAAAGAATAATCCCCTGCCTTGACATCAAGAACGGGCAGACCGTGAAAGGCACCAATTTCGTAAACCTGCGCCAGGCGGGCGACCCGGTCGAACTGGCCCGCGCCTACAGCCGGCAGGGAGCCGACGAACTGGTCTTTCTGGACATTACTGCCAGCTTCGAGGGACGTAAGACCTTTGTCGAGTTGGTAAAGCGTATCGCAGCCAACATCAGTATTCCGTTTACGGTAGGTGGCGGCATCCACGAACTGAGCGATGTGGACCGTTTGCTGAACGCCGGTGCCGATAAGATATCGGTCAATTCGGCTGCCATCCGTCAGCCGGAACTGATTGACGAGATAGCCAAGCACTTCGGGTCGCAGGTATGTGTGCTCGCAGTCGATGCCAAACTGTCCGAGAAAGGGTGGTGGTGCTACCTGAACGGCGGAAGAGTGGAGACCGACAAAGAATTGTTTGCCTGGACCAAAGAGGCTCAGGAGCGGGGTGCGGGTGAGGTGCTGTTTACCAGCATGAACCACGATGGCGTGAAGAACGGTTATGCCAACGAAGCCCTCTCGGCCTTGTCGGAAGCCTTGTCCATACCGGTTATAGCCTCGGGTGGTGCCGGTAAAAAGGAACATTTCAGAGACGTTTTTATAGAAGGAAAGGCCGATGCCGCGTTGGCTGCCAGTGTTTTTCATTTCGGAGAAATAAAGATTCCCGAATTAAAATCGTATCTTTGCACCCAAGGTATTGCAATGAGACGCTAAGTTGGTCTGTAAATAACTAAATTTTTGAATAGAAATGGATTTTGATAAGATGAACGGACTCGTTCCGGCAATCATACAGGACGCCGATACGGCAAAAGTCCTGATGCTTGGCTTTATGAACAAAGAAGCCTATGACAAGACGGTAGAAACCGGAAAAGTAACCTTCTACAGTCGGACAAAGCACCGCCTGTGGACAAAAGGTGAAGAAAGCGGTAACTTCCTGAACGTAGTTTCCATGAAGGAAGATTGCGACAAGGATACACTGCTGATTCAGGTCCATCCGGTAGGCCCGGTATGCCATCTTGGAACAGATACCTGCTGGGGCGACAAGAACGAAGAACCGGTCATGTTCCTGAAGACGTTGCAGGACTTCATCGATAAGCGCCATGAGGAAATGCCCGAAGGCTCCTACACGACCAGCCTCTTCCGTTCCGGTGTCAACAAGATGGCCCAGAAGGTAGGTGAAGAAGCAGTCGAAACGGTGATCGAAGCTTGCAACGGTACCGACGAGCGGCTGATTTACGAAGGAGCCGATTTGCTGTATCACCTCATCGTTCTGCTGACATCCAAGGGATACCGCATCGAAGATCTGGCTCGCGAATTGCAGGAACGTCACAGTGCTACCTGGAAAAAACATTGATAAGAAGGGCGGTATAGGCCGAAGACGGACAGTGGAATCATGGAGGATGTACTGATCAAATACGAGCATGTAGAAATACGCCAGCAGGAGCTGAGTGTGTTGAACGACGTGAACCTTCAGTTTCGCAGAGGAGAGTTTATCTTCTTGATAGGAAAGGTCGGTTCGGGCAAGACCAGTTTGCTGAAGACATTTTACGGAGAACTGGATATCGCAGCCGGCCATGCCGAGGTGTTGGGGTATGACATGTGCCATATCAGACGGAAACACATTCCCCAGCTGCGTCGCAAGTTAGGCATCGTATTTCAGGATTTCCAGCTTCTCATCGACCGGACGGTGAATGACAATCTGGAGTTTGTACTTCGGGCTACCGGTTGGAAGAACAAGGCCGAAATAAAAGAGCGCATCGCCGAAGTGCTTGATTTGGTAGGGATGAGCAATAAGGGATACAAATTCCCCAACGAGCTGTCCGGAGGCGAACAGCAGCGCATCGTGATAGCCCGTGCCGTGCTGAATGCACCGGAAATCATTCTGGCCGATGAACCGACGGGCAATCTGGATGCCGAAACCGGGCATGCCATTGTGAATCTGCTGCACGGCTTGAGCGAGCAGGGCTCGCTGGTGGTGATGACAACACATAATATGCAGTTGCTTCGTGAATTTTCGGGACGGATATATCGCTGCTCCGAACATCACATTGAGGAAGTGACAGAAAAAGAAGGAATATGAATAAGAAGTTGTAGGCAGACATGCCTTTCGACTTGAAACTATAAACTAAAATAAATATAAGAACGAAAATGAAAGTATTAAAGTTTGGAGGTACTTCAGTAGGCTCGGCTCAACGGATGAAAGAAGTGGCCAAATTGATTACCGATGGTGAACGTAAGATTGTGGTCCTTTCAGCCATGTCGGGTACCACAAACACATTAGTGGAGATTTCGGATTATCTGTACAAGAAGAATCCGGAGGGTGCTAATGAGATTATCAATAAGCTGGAAGCTAAATATCGCCAGCACATTGATGAGCTTTATGCTACTTCTGAGTATAAGCAAAAAGGCTTGGAATTAATCAAATCGCATTTCGATTATATCCGTTCTTATACAAAGGATCTTTTTACCTTGTTCGAAGAAAAGGTGATTCTGGCTCAGGGAGAACTGATTTCTACCTCCATGATGAATTACTATCTGCAGGAATGCGGGGTGAAATCGGTATTGCTGCCGGCTCTTGAGTTCATGCGCACCGATAAGAATGCAGAACCGGATCCGGTTTACATAAAGGAGAAGCTGCAGCTGCAACTGGATCTGTATCCCGATGCGGAAATCTACATTACGCAGGGTTTCATCTGCCGCAATGCATATGGCGAAATTGACAACCTGCAGCGTGGAGGAAGCGACTATACCGCTTCGCTGATCGGTGCTGCGGTGAATGCAGAGGAGATACAGATCTGGACCGACATTGACGGCATGCATAACAACGACCCCCGCGTGGTCGATAAGACATCGCCCGTTCGTCATCTGCACTTCGAAGAGGCTGCCGAATTGGCCTACTTTGGTGCCAAGATTCTGCATCCTACCTGCATCCAGCCGGCGAAATACGCCAATATTCCCGTGCGTTTGCTGAACACGATGGATCCGAAGGCTCCCGGCACACTGATTTCCAACGATACCGAGAAAGGCAAGATCAAGGCTGTTGCCGCCAAGGACAACATCACGGCCATCAAAATCAAGTCGAGCCGCATGCTGTTGGCCTATGGCTTCCTGCGCAAGGTCTTTGAAATCTTCGAAAGCTATCAGACTTCTATCGACATGATCTGCACCTCCGAGGTAGGGGTTTCCGTATCGATCGACAATACGAAGCACCTGAATGAGATTTTGGACGATCTGAAGAAGTATGGTACGGTGACGGTCGATAAAGACATGTGCATCATCTGTGTCGTGGGCGATCTGGAATGGGAGAACGTTGGCTTTGAAGCCAAGGCGCTCGATGCCATGCGTGATATTCCTGTCCGTATGATTTCTTTTGGAGGAAGTAATTACAATATTTCATTCCTTATTCGTGAATGTGATAAGAAGCGGGCGTTGCAATCGCTTAGCGACATGTTATTCAACGAATAAGCCGGAGTGAATATCAACACTGATATGGAACGCGCATTATATGGACTGCACGGACTGATGACAGGAAACGTCGCCGTGGAGTTTGTATAATCCGCGTTCTTTACATGTAACTGAACAAAGTATTATCGATTTATGAAAGGAACATTCCCTGTTGACAAGTTTCGCGAGTTGCGAACCCCTTTTTACTATTATGATACGAAAGTGCTGCGTGATACGTTGGATTGTATCCGGCGGGAAGTAGCGAAGTACGATCGTTATGTGGTGCATTATGCCGTAAAGGCAAATGCCAATCCTAAACTTCTGACGATTATCCGCGAGAGTGGATTAGGTGCCGACTGCGTGAGTGGCGGTGAGATACGTGCAGCGGTAAAGGCCGGTTTCCCTGCCAATAAGATTGTCTATGCCGGTGTTGGCAAAGCCGATTGGGAAATTGAACTGGGACTGGATTGTAACATTTACTGCTTCAATGTAGAGTCCATCCCCGAGCTGGAGGTTATCAACGAACTGGCTGCTGCGAAAGGCAAGGTGGCCAATGTAGCCTTCCGTATCAACCCTAATGTGGGAGCCCATACTCATGCCAATATCACAACGGGATTGGCAGAGAACAAATTCGGTATCAGCATGGCCGATATGGACCGTGTGATTGATATTGCTCAGGGACTTAAGAATGTGAAGTTCATAGGTCTGCATTTTCATATCGGTTCGCAGATTCTGGATATGGGTGACTTTGCAGCTTTGTGCAATCGTGTGAATGAATTGCTTGACAAGCTGGAAGCCCGACAAATCAAGATCGAATATGTGAATGTTGGAGGAGGCCTGGGCATTGATTATGCGCACCCCAACCGTCAGCCCATTCCTGACTTCAAGAGCTATTTCGAGACTTATGACAACTGCCTGAAACTGCGTCCTTACCAGACTTTGCATTTTGAATTGGGACGTTCGGTGGTAGCACAGTGTGGTTCGTTGATATCAAAAGTCCTTTATGTGAAACAGGGCACCAACAAGCAGTTTGCTATTCTAGATGCCGGCATGACCGACTTAATTCGTCCGGCCCTGTACCAGGCTTACCATAAAATAGAAAATATAACTTCAGACGAAGCTCCCGAGACGTACGATGTGGTAGGACCTATCTGTGAGTCTTCGGATGTATTCGGCAAGGCCATCGATTTGAATAAGGTGAAACGTGGTGATCTGTTGGCTTTGCGTTCAGCAGGGGCTTACGGCGAAATTATGGCTTCAAGTTACAACTGCCGTGAATTGCCGCAAAGCTACACATCCGATGAATATAATTTCTTTGTATAAATAATGTTTTTTTAAGAACAATGAAGTTGTATCATTGCTATATTTGTAACGGTTTCAAAAACTAATTATTTAATATATACATCTATGTTAACAGAGAAATTACAAAATGCAATCAATGAGCAGATTACGGCTGAAATGTGGTCATCTAATCTGTATTTGGCAATGTCCTTCTATATGGAAAAGGAAGGGTATTGCGGAATGTCTTCCTGGTTGAAAAAGCAGTCTGATGAAGAGCGTGCTCATGCATGTGAGTTGGCTTCTTATACCATCAAGCGTGGCGGAAAGGCTGTTCTGGATAAAGTTGATGTAGTTCCGAACGACTTTGGAACTCCGTTGGAAGTGTTCGAACAGGTATATGAGCATGAATGCCGTGTATCCAAACTGATTGATGAGCTCGTGGATGTAGCTGCTTCCGAGAAGGATAAGGCTTCACAGGATTTCTTGTGGGGATTTGTTCGCGAACAGGTAGAAGAAGAAGCTACTGCTGCCGGCATTGTCGATATGATCAAGAAAGCCGGAGCTGCCGGTCTGTTCTTCGTTGATGCTAAGTTGGGAGAGCGTAAATAAGCAAGTCCAATAAAACAGGAAGCGGTAAAGTCGTCGGATGTGTCCGGCTCTCTTTACCGCTTCTTTGTTTTTATCAGGTGAGTGGGTTACGTTATTTCAGCACATTCAGCTCTTTGCCTACTTTTATAAATGCGGCAATACATTTGTCCAAATGTTCCTTTTCGTGGCCGGCTGAGATTTGTACACGAATGCGGGCCTGTCCTTTGGGAACCACCGGGTAGTAGAATCCGGTGACGTAAATTCCTTCTTCCTGCATGCGGGCGGCATATACTTGTGACAGCTTGGCATCGTAGAGCATGACGGCACAGATGGCGCTTTGGGTCGGTTTGATGTCGAAGCCGGCAGCAGTCATCTTGTCCCGGAAGTAATTGACGTTTTCTACCAGCTTGTCGTGCAGGGCATTGCTTTCTTTCAGCATCTTGAATACTTCTAAGCCGGCACCTATGACGGCAGGGGCTACTGAATTGGAGAACAGGTAGGGACGGCTGCGTTGGCGGAGCAAGTCGATGATTTCTTTGCGTCCGGTAGTAAAGCCACCCATGGCACCACCAAAGGCTTTACCAAGGGTGCCGGTATAAATATCTATTCGTCCATACGTATTGTACAGTTCGCTGACTCCATGTCCTGTGGCGCCGACCACACCTGCCGAGTGCGATTCGTCCACCATGACAAGCGCGTCGTATTTTTCTGCCAGGTCGCATATCTTATCCATCGGTGCTACATTGCCATCCATCGAAAATACTCCGTCGGTAACCACGATGCGGAAGCGTTGGGCTTGTGCTTCCTGCAGGCATTTTTCCAGTTCCTCCATATTGGCGTTGGCATAACGGTAACGTTTGGCTTTGCACAGGCGTACGCCGTCGATGATGGAAGCATGGTTCAGCGAGTCGGATATGATGGCATCTTCTTCAGTGAAGAGGGGTTCGAAAACACCGCCGTTGGCATCGAAACAAGCAGCATACAGAATGGTGTCTTCGGTATGGAAGTAGTCGGAGATGGCAGCTTCCAGCTCTTTATGGATATCTTGTGTCCCACAGATGAAACGTACGGACGACATACCGTATCCGCGGTGTTCCATCATCTTCTGAGCTGCGGCAATCAGGCGGGGGTGATTGGACAATCCAAGGTAATTGTTGGCACAGAAGTTCAGCACTTCTTTTCCTTTTACTGTGATTGCTGCCTGCTGGGGGCTTTCAATAAGCCGTTCTTCTTTATAAAGTCCGGCTTCCTTGATCTCTGCAAGTGTATTGCTGAGATAATTTTGCATTTTACCGTACATAATTTTATCTTTTAGGGGTGATATGTTCTTTTGTTACATCCTCTACAAAGAACATCATTTTTCTCTAAATAAACAATAGCAAGATGATAGAATAATGAAAAAAAAGTGCGTATATTTGCGGTTCAGTACTAACAACACCTTAATAAATAAGTCGTATGAAGAATATTTTGGTAATTGGAGCTACCGGGCAGATCGGTTCAGAGCTTACATTAGAGTTGCGTAAACGTTATGGTGATGACCATGTGGTAGCCGGATACATTCCAAGTGCTATGCCGCAGGGTGAGTTAAAGGCGTCAGGACCTTCGGCTATAGCCGATGTAACCGATCGTCAGTCCATCGAGGTGGTTGCCCGCCAATTCAAGATTGATACGATTTACAACTTGGCTGCACTGTTGTCGGTTGTAGCCGAAAGCCGTCCGGCTATGGCCTGGAAAGTCGGCATTGATGGTCTGTGGAATGTGCTGGAAGTAGCACGCGAGTATGGCTGTGCGGTGTTTACTCCGAGCTCTATAGGTTCGTTCGGTGATTCTACTCCTCATGTCAAGACACCTCAAGATACCATTCAGCGTCCGCGTACGATGTATGGTGTGACCAAGGTCACGACAGAGTTGCTTAGCGATTATTATTATACTAAATATGGGGTAGATACGAGGGCTGTCCGTTTCCCCGGTATTATCTCCAATGTGACACCTCCGGGTGGTGGAACAACTGACTATGCCGTTGACATATATTACTCGGCTGTGAAAGGCGAGAAGTTTATTTGTCCGATTAAGGAAGGCACTTTTATGGATATGATGTACATGCCTGACGCATTGAATGCAGCCATTTCGCTGATGGAAGCCGATCCGGAACGGCTGAAGCATCGTAATGCCTTCAATGTAGCATCTATGAGTTTTTCGCCGGAGATAATATATGCAGCCATTAAGAAAAATGTTCCCGATTTCGAGATGGAGTATAAGGTTGATCCGCTGAAACAGGCCATAGCCGACAGTTGGCCCGATTCGTTGGATGACTCCTGTGCCCGTGAAGAATGGGACTGGAAGCCTCAGTACGATCTCGAGTCGATGACTGTGGATATGCTTGAGAAGTTAAGAGCTAAATTTAATAAGTGACCTTGAGGTCCGCACAAGATGAAAGAAATATGTGCAGGGATTTTATTTTTAGCTGTTTGTTGTTCTTGTGGGAACAAAAGAGTGAAAATAGATCCTTTTACTTCTATCACAGATTTGGTGGATTCAGCCTCGTATATGAATAGCGGGGCTGATTCTTTGGAGCGAATAGCTGAGAAGGAAGCCCCCAAGCCGATGGAGGCTGATGAGCTGTTCGATGATTTTATATTCAATTATGCTTCCGATGAGAAATTGCAGCGGCAGAGGACTGTTTTCCCCTTACCTTATTATAATGTAGATACTCCCTCGCGTATTGAGAAGAAGTATTGGAAGCATGATTATTTGTTCACCCGTCAGAGTTACTACACTATGTTGTTCGATAATGAAGAGGACATGGACTTGATTGGCGATACAACATTGAATTCGGTGCAGGTGGAGTGGATTTTCCTGCAAACCCACATGGTCAAGAAGTATTATTTTGAGCGGAAAAAGGGGATGTGGATGCTTGAAGCCATAAATCTGCGTCATATGGAAAAAGGCGAAAATGAGAACTTTGTAGATTTTTATACCCATTTTGCATCGGACAGCCTGTATCAACGGGAGCATATCCGAAATCCGTTACAGTTTGTGACTATCGATCCGGATGATGAATTTTCTATATTGGAAACTACTTTGGATGTTGACCAATGGTTTGCATTCCGTCCCAGTCTGCCGACAGATAAACTGTCGAACATCAATTACGGACAGAAGAATGAAGATTTATCCGATTCGAAGATTCTTAAGGTGAACGGAATAGGAAACGGTTATTCCAACGTTTTCTATTTTAAAAAAAGGAATGGAGAATGGGAATTGTATAAATACGAGGATACCAGCATTTAAACCATCAGATATGATTTGTGAAAGCGGGAAAAATATACCTAATACATTTGGTCTTGACGTTAAGGCTGACAGATGGTTAGAGTATGCGTCGGCAGAAGAGTTGGAGAAGTTGATTGCTGACGGATGTATCACGGTTCCTTATCTGCATGTCGGTAGTGGAAGTAATTTGTTGTTTCTGGGCGATTACAAAGGGACAGTATTGCATTCTGTCATCCAATCTATTGAGGTAATCCGGGAGGAGGCCGATAGGATTTGGATTCGGGTAGGAGCGGGTGTCGTATGGGATGACTTTGTGGCCTATTGCGTCGATCATGGTTATTACGGAGCAGAAAATCTGTCCTTCATTCCCGGTGAGGTAGGGGCAAGTGCTGTTCAGAACATAGGTGCTTACGGCGTTGAAGTGAAGGACCTGATTGAATGTGTGGAGACGTTGGATATTCACGGTGACAAACGGGTGTTCGGAGTGGAAGAATGTGCGTATTCTTATCGGAACAGTGTATTCAAAAGACCGGAAATGAAATCTTATTTCGTCACGCATGTCACGTTTGCTTTGAGTAAGGTAGAGCATTACACATTGAATTATGGTACCATTCGTCAGGAGTTGGAGAAGCATCCTAAGATTGACCTTGCAACTGTCCGACGGGTGATTATTGAGATACGTAAGAGTAAACTTCCCGATCCCCAGGTGCGTGGCAATGCCGGCAGTTTCTTTATGAATCCCATCGTTGGGCGTGCGAAATTCGAGTCTTTGCAACACGAATATCCATCAATGCCTTTTTATCAGGTCGATGCGGGACATGTAAAGATTCCGGCAGGATGGATGATTGAACAATGCGGATGGAAGGGGAAAAGAATGGGCCGTGCTGCCGTACACGACAGGCAGGCGTTGGTTCTGGTGAACTGTGGTGGAGCTACGGGGGCGGATATTGTAGCCTTGTCGGATGCTGTATGTGCTGCCGTACGCGATAAATTTGGAGTCGAGATTCATCCGGAGGTGAATATGATTTGAATGTTTCTGTAGAATCGGATATATTTGCATCGTTGTTTATCGATAAAATGGTATTGGCATGAAGTTACGAATATTAGGCAGTGGAACCTCGACGGGGGTACCGGAGGTAGGATGTACATGTCCGGTCTGTACATCGTCCGATCCCAGGGATAATCGGTTGCGGGCATCTTCTCTGATACATACCGATGATGCCGTCATTCTGATTGATTGTGGGCCGGATTTCAGGGAACAGATGTTAAGGGTTCCTGTTTTTGAGAAAATAGATGCCGTTCTGATTACACACGAACATTACGACCACGTGGGCGGACTCGATGATTTAAGGCCTTTCTGTCGTTTTGGAGAGATACCGATTTATTCGGACGACTATACGGCCGATCATCTTCGTGCTCGAATGCCTTATTGCTTTGTCGATAAGAAATATCCGGGCATTCCTCGTATTTATCTGAAGAGGGCGGAGCCGGGAGTACCGTTTTATGTCCGTAGGACAGAAATAATGCCGTTGCGGGTGATGCACGGAAAACTGCCTATTTTAGGATACCGCATTGCCGGTCGTCTTGGATATATTACCGATATGTCGGTGATGCCGGACGAGTCGTATGCACTGTTGAAGGGAATCGATATACTTGTTGTCAATGCGTTGCGTCCTCAGTCACACCCTACTCATCAAAGCATTTCCGAAGCCTTGGAGACTGCTGCCCGTATTGGTGCGCGCGAGACGTATTTCATCCACATGAGCCATCATGCAGGCTTACATCAGGTGATAAGTACTCAATTACCTCCTCACATTCATTTTGCTTACGACGGGTTAGAAGTGATTTTCTAAACTTTTTCAACATTTATTTTGTTTTGTTAGTTGATTTTTTTATTTTTGCCAAAACAAGATGAGTGTTTGCTATGAAATTCCGTCTGCTCATACGAATAATAGTGATCGTGTCCGTAGTGTTGGTGTGCACGGGTTTCGGCGTGTATTCTTTTCTATGGTTGGACACCGTCGAACGGCAGAAGGATTTCGATCTTTATACATTAGTTCCTCAGGATGCGATTGCCGTACTTCAGACAGATCGGATGGCCGAACTCGTTCAGGATGTCAATGAATTGCAGTGTAGCAAGGATGGCCGTTATCTGTATGTTTCCGAACTCTTTACTTATCTGAAAAGGTATCTTCAGTCTTTTGTTGATGATACGCCTCATGGATTAAGCAACCAGATGAGCAAGATGCTGATTAGTTTTCATGAGCCGGATAATCGGTTGAATCAGGTTCTGTATTGCAGCCTTGGCGCAGGCGACTCGGAACTGGTCGAGACATTCATTCAAAAATATACTTATAGTCGGTATCCGGCCAAGAAGACGGATTACAAGGGGAAGACGATTTCTATTTATCCGATGTCGGGTGGCCGTTTCCTTGCGGCTTATTCTACGGACGACTATTTGGTGGCCAGTTTTCAGAAACGCCTGGTGGAGCAGGTCATCGATGCCGTCGTAAGTAAGCAGTCGTTGAAAAGTCTTCCATCGTTTAAGTCAATGTATTGGGGAAAGCGGGCCAATGTGGCCGCTACACTTTATGTCCGTATGAAGTCGGTCGGGATGGGAAAAGTTGCCGATGACAGCATTCCGGCTGCTGCCCGACTGGGAGGTTGGGGCGAGTTTGATCTGAAGTTGAGTGGCAATGCCATATATTGTTCAGGGGTGAGTCACGTTGCTGATTCGTCGTTGACATTTGTCAATGCCTTGCGCAGACAAAAACCGATTGAGGTCTTTCCGGGGCATATCCTTCCTGCTAAGACGTTCTTCTATGATTTCTGGTCTATTTCCGACGGGGCGGCGATGTGGAAGTTTGCCCGGTCGCAAGGTTGGTGTGCAGATGGCAATTCGGATTATGTCAAGGCGCGTGACAGCGAGTGGATTGGCTTCATGGGTGAATATGGCAGCGGACAGATCATGTCGTGTCTGTTTCATCCGGGTGATACGGTAAGCAGTCTTCCATGTGCTGTGATGAGGGTGCCGATGATAGACGTAGCATCTGCCGAACGCAAGTTTCAGTCGTTGCTGTATGCTACTCCGAAGGAGAGTAATGCTCCCCGTTTCCAAAGCAGTTCGCCGGAATATGGGCTTTATCCGCATGCACGCGCATACAGGCAGTATGTGTTGCCTCGTAATACGTTGCTGACACGCTTGACGGGCTTCACCGAATCGGCGTTGTATGCATATGCCTGTTTCTATAAGGGCTCGTTTCTGCTGGCGCCCGATGCACGTAGTCTTTCAGCATACATCAATGCAATGGAGGAAGGGGACTCGCTGGAGAAAATACCGATGTATGAGGCAAGTGTGGAAAGTCTGGCTCCTGTTTACAACTTCGTCATGATGGCGGATATGGAGGCTCTCGTGCGTCAGTCTGAATCACATGTACGTCTGGTTCCCAACTTTTTTTTCCGTCATGCCGACTTTTTCCGGCATTTCATGCTGTCCATTCAGTTTACGTGTACCGACGGGGTGGTCTATCCCAATGTCGTTTTGCTTTATAAGGGTGAGTGATTCTTGTGTGCAGAGTCATGCCGTCTGAAACGGCAGAAGGGAATGTGCCTCCTTGGGACATCCCCTTCTGCTGATAAGGCTTGTGCCTTGTATGTTTCTGCGTTGCTTCTTTTGAATGTTGGCTGTTGCCTGTCTGTCAGAACGGCAGGTCGTCGTTGGCGTCGCCCGTTGTAAATTCAGGCGCTGCGGTCGGTGCGGGCGGCGGAACGGGTGCTCCGGTGCCGGCGGGTGCTGAGGCTGTTGCGCCTACACGCTCTACCTTCCATGCGCGGATGCTGTTGAACCAGCGGTCCTGCCATTGGCGGGCATCGATGTCGAACGATACGGTCAGCTCTTCTCCCATCTGGATGTTGAATTGTTCTATCTTGTCGGCTCCGAAAATGTCGAAACACATTTTGCGAGGGTATTGTCCGTGGTCTTCAATCACGTATTCCTGTACTTTCCATTCATTGCCTGTTTTTGAAACTCCGCTTCTTGCAGGGAGTATAGCGATGATTTTTCCTGTAAATTCCATTGTTCTCTATATGTTTTAATGATGCGGCGAAGTTACAATTTTTTGGGAATATCCGACGAATAAATGCCTCTTTTTTGATTTTTCCGTTAAATGTATCCGGAAAACAATGATTTGTCAGGGCATCGGTTCCCACAAAGGGGAACGCCGGTTCCCGTATGTGGGAACTGCAGTTCCCTAACTGGGAAACTCCCGTTTCCACTTGTGGGAACGGAAGGAAACTGTAAATGCCTGTTTTTTCTTTCCTTATTTCTTTGTCGTAGGAAATTCTTTTTTTAACTTTGTCCGTTAGTTAAAATGGGGGCGGATGCACTCTGCCCTGATGTTTGAATGTTGAATTATAAAAACTTAAATATACGGAACATATGAAATTTATCGTCTCAAGTACTGCACTCTCCAGTCATTTGCAGGCTGTCAGTCGTGTGATTAATTCGAAAAATGCATTGCCCATTCTGGATTGTTTCCTTTTCGAACTTCAGGATGGAACATTGTCGGTAACGGCATCCGATAGCGAAACTACTATGGTCACTACGGTTGAGGTGAACGAGAGCGATGCCGACGGACGCTTCGCCATTACAGCCAAAACATTGTTGGATGCTTTGAAGGAAATCCCCGAACAGCCTCTGACTTTCGACATCGATATGAATACGCTGGAGATGACGGTGCAGTATCAGAATGGTAAATACAGTCTTATGGGACAGAACGCAGATGAGTTTCCGCAGTCGGCCATGCTGGGCGATAGTGCTGTCCGGGTGGAGATGGAGGCTTCCATCCTGCTGGGAGGCATCAACCGTGCAGTGTTTGCGACGGCCGATGACGAACTCCGTCCTGTAATGAACGGTATCTATTTCGACATTACGACCGAAGATATCACGATGGTTGCTTCCGATGGTCATAAGCTGGTGCGTTGCAAGACGCTGGCTGCCAAAGGTAACGAACGTGCCGCTTTTATTCTGCCCAAGAAGCCGGCTTCGCTGTTGAAGAACCTGCTGCCGAAGGAGCAGGGAACGGTGGTGATTGAGTTTGACGAGCGCAATGCTGTGTTCACGCTCGAAAGCTACCGCATGGTTTGCCGTCTGATTGAAGGACGCTATCCCAACTACAATTCTGTGATTCCTCAGAACAACCCGTACAAGGTGACGGTCGATCGTATGCAGCTGCTTGGTGCCTTGCGTCGTGTTTCGATATTCTCTTCTCAGGCAAGCAGCCTCATCAAGCTGCGTATGCAGGACAACCAGATTGTGATTTCAGCTCAAGACATCGACTTTTCTACTTCGGCCGAAGAAAGTCTGACGTGCCAGTATGTAGGCAATCCGATGAGTATCGGCTTCAAGTCAACTTTCCTCATCGATATCCTGAACAATATTTCGGCCGAGGAGGTGATCATCGAGTTGGCCGATCCGTCGCGTGCAGGAGTCATCGTTCCTGCCGAACAGGAAGAGAACGAAGACCTGCTGATGTTGCTGATGCCGATGATGCTGAACGATTGATAAACCAATGAAGGCTTGACGGGAAAACGAGTTGGTGAGTTGGCAAGTGGCGCCGGAAGCGATACTTTCTCCACTTGGCAGCGTGCCGACTCGTTTCCTTGTCCGTACAATAAACAATTCATAGAATGAAACTGAATCTGAAAAATCCGATAGTCTTCTTCGATTTGGAGACTACCGGGACAAACATCAATACAGATCGGATTGTAGAAATCTGCTATCTGAAAGTATATCCCAACGGCAACGAGGAAGCCAAAACCATGCGTATCAACCCCGAAATGCACATTCCGGCCGAAGCATCGGCTGTGCACGGAATCTACGATGCCGATGTGGCCGACTGTCCTACTTTCAAGGAAGTGGCACGCGGCATAGCCAACGACATCGAAGGATGCGACTTGGCCGGCTTCAATTCCAACCGTTTTGATATTCCTGTGCTGGCCGAAGAATTTCTTCGTGCCAATGTGGACATCGACATGAGTCGCCGGAAGTTTGTCGATGTGCAGGTCATCTTTCACAAGATGGAGCAACGCACCTTGTCGGCTGCCTACAAGTTCTATTGCGGCAAAAATCTGGAAGACGCCCATACGGCCGAGGCCGACACACGTGCCACTTACGAAGTTTTGATGGCGCAGCTGGACCGCTATCCGGAGTTGCAGAACGATGTGGCTTTCCTTTCCGATTTCTCAAGCTACAACCGCAATGTCGATTTTGCCGGCCGGATGGTGTATGACGACAAAGGAGTGGAAATCTTCAATTTCGGCAAATACAAAGGGATGCCCGTAGCCGAAGTGCTGAAGCGCGATCCCGGATACTACGGCTGGATACTGAACAGCGATTTTACATTGAATACGAAAGCCATGCTGACCAAGATACGTCTGCGTGAAATGACTCAGAAGCAATGATGGCGAATATACTGAAAGGAAAGAAAATCGTATTGGGCATAACGGGCAGCATCGCTGCCTACAAGGCTTGCCTCATCATCCGCGGACTCATTAAGAAGGGAGCCGAAGTGCAGGTGGTCATCACTCCTGCAGGCAAAGAATTTATTACGCCCATCACTTTGTCTGCCCTGACCAGCAAACCCGTCATCAGCGAATTCTTTGCCCAGCGCGACGGGACTTGGAACAGCCATGTTGACCTGGGACTGTGGGCCGACGCCATGCTGATAGCTCCCGCCACAGCCTCGACCATCGGCAAGATGGCCAACGGAGTGGCCGACAACATGCTGGTCACCACTTACCTGTCGGCCAAGGCACCGGTGTTTGTGGCTCCGGCGATGGACCTGGATATGTATGCTCATCCTTCCACCCAGAAGAATCTGGAGATACTCCGCTCGTACGGAAATCACATTATCGAGCCGGGAACCGGCGAACTGGCTAGCCATCTGGTGGGCAAAGGCCGGATGGAAGAGCCGGAGAACATTATCCGTCACCTGGAAGAATACTTCGCTGCCAAGGAAGGCGATCTGACGGGCAAAACCATTCTGATAACAGCCGGACCAACGTACGAAAAGATAGACCCGGTACGCTTCATCGGGAATTACTCATCGGGCAAGATGGGCTTTGCACTGGGCGACGAATGTGCGGCGCGCGGGGCAAAGGTGATACTTGTGGCAGGCCCTGTGCAGCGGAACACTTATTTTCCCGTGCAGCGTTGCAATGTAGAGAGTGCCAGACAGATGTACGAAGAGGCTTGCAAATATTTTCCGCAGGCCGATGCCGTCATCCTGTCGGCTGCTGTGGCCGACTATACGCCCGAGCAGGTGGCCGACCACAAGATCAAGCGCGAAAAGACGGGAGACATGACGCTGTCGCTGAAGCCTACACAGGACATTGCCGCCGCCTTGGGGCTGATGAAGAAAGAACAATTCCCCGGCAAGGTATTGGTGGGCTTTGCGCTCGAGACCAACGACGAACAGCACAATGCCGAAGACAAGCTGCAAAGGAAGAATCTGGACTTCATCGTGCTCAACTCGCTCAACGACAAAGGTGCAGGCTTCCGTTACGATACCAACAAAGTCAGCATCATCGACCGCAACGGAAAGACCGACTATCCGCTGAAGTCGAAGGCTGAAGTGGCAGCCGACATCATCGACCATCTGGCTGCTGTGTTGAAACAGAATGTACAACCGTAATCAGCAGAAGTTATGTTGCGTTCACTTTACATACAGAATTATGCGCTGATCGAGAAACTTGATATCCGGCTGGAAAACGGCTTTTCGGTCATTACCGGAGAGACGGGTGCAGGAAAATCCATTATTCTTGGTGCCATAGGCTTGCTGTTGGGGCAGCGTGCCGACGTAAAAGCCATCCGTCGGGGAGCCTCCAAATGCATTATCGAAGCCCGTTTCGAGATAGCACCTTACGGAATGCAGCCCTTCTTCGAGGCCAACGACTTAGAGTACGAAGACGAATGCATCTTGCGGCGCGAAGTGTATGCTTCGGGCAAGAGCCGTGCTTTTATCAACGATACTCCCGCTTCGCTGGCACAAATGAAAGAATTGGGCGAGATGCTGATTGATGTCCACTCGCAACATCAGAACCAGCTGTTGAATAAAGAGGGTTTCCAGTTGAACGTGCTGGACATCCTGGCGCACAACGATGAGGCTTTAACCCTGTACACCGAATATTACCGCAACTGGAAGCAGGCACAGCAGCAGTTGGACGAACTGGTGGCCCGTGCCGAACGCGACAAGGCTGATGAAGACTACGTGCGCTTCCAGTTGGAACAGCTGGAAGAAGCCAATCTGACAGCCGGCGAACAGGAGGAACTGGAGCAGGAAGCCGAGCTGCTGAGTCATGCCGAGGACATCAAAGCCGGACTCTATCGGGTGGGGCAGGGACTGTCTGCCGATGAAGGCGGCTTGCTCCCCTTGCTGAACGATTGCCTCAGCACGATGCAATCCATGCGGAATGTCTATCCTGCGGCAGAAGAACTGTCCAAACGTCTGGAAAGTTCCTACATCGAACTGAAAGACATTGCGCAGGAAGTGGCAGGTAGAATTCAACCCTGCCCGTTTGGATGAAGTGAACGAAAGGCTGAACCTGATTTATACCCTTCAGCAAAAGCATCGTGTATCTACGGTGGGCGAACTGTTGGCCTTGCAGGAAGAATATGCTTCGCGTTTGTCGGCCATCACTTCGTCCGACGACCAGATAGAAGAGCTGAAGCAGCAGTGTGCCGACTTATATAATAAGGTGAAACAACAGGCGGCTGTACTGACCGAGTCACGTGTAGCGGCTGCCCGCGAAGTCGAAAGACAGATGGCATCCCGTCTGGTGCCGTTGGGAATGCCCAACGTGCGTTTTCAGGTGGAAATAGGTGCTCGCAAAGAGCCCGGAGTTCATGGAGCCGATACGGTGAGCTTCCTGTTTTCGGCCAATAAGAACGGCACGTTGCAAAGCATTTCTTCGGTAGCTTCGGGTGGTGAGATTGCCCGTGTCATGCTGTCGTTGAAAGCCATGATTGCCGGGGCCGTCAAGCTGCCTACCATTGTGTTCGACGAGATAGACACCGGAGTGTCGGGCGAGATAGCCGACCGCATGGCCGACATCATGCAGGAAATGGGCGACAGCAACCGACAGGTCATCAGCATCACCCACTTGCCGCAGATTGCTGCTCGCGGGCGTGTTCATTATAAAGTATATAAGGAAGATAACGAAAACGAAACCAACAGCCACATCCGTCGGCTGACAGACGAGGAAAGGGTAGAAGAACTGGCTCACATGCTGAGCGGTGCTACGCTGACCGAAGCTGCTCTGAACAATGCACGGGCACTGTTGGGCAAAGCATAAAAGTCGATATGATTGATAAGAATGAAATGATTTTTGGCGTACGCGCCGTGATAGAAGCCGTTCAGGCAGGGAAAGACATCGACCGGATATTAGTGAAAAAGGATATTCAGAGCGATTTGTCCAAAGAACTGTTTGCTGCTTTGAAGGGAACCCTCATACCGGTGCAGCGTGTGCCGGTGGAACGTATTAACCGGATTACTCGCAAGAACCATCAGGGTGTGGTCGCTTTTATGTCGGCGGTAACCTATCAGCGGACAGAGGACTTGGTTCCTTTCCTGTTCGAACAGGGGAAGAATCCGCTTTTCGTCATGCTCGACGGCATTACCGATGTACGCAACTTTGGAGCCATCGCGCGTACCTGCGAGTGTGCCGCTGTCGATGCGGTGATTATTCCTGCTCGGAACAGTGTGACCGTCAATGCCGATGCCATAAAGACTTCGGCAGGAGCACTGCATACGTTGCCCGTCTGTCGCGAACAAAGTCTGAAAGATACGCTGCAGTATCTGAAGAACAGCGGTTTTCATATTGTAGCCGCTACCGAAAAAGGCGATTACGACTATACGAAAGCCGATTATACAGGCCCGATGTGCATCATCATGGGGGCAGAAGACAAGGGAGTCTCTTACGACAATCTGGCCTTGTGCGATGAGTGGGTAAAGATTCCTATGCTTGGCAGCATCGAGTCGCTCAATGTTTCCGTAGCCGCCGGCATTTTGATTTATGAAGCTGTGAAACAAAGAATAAATTAATGCGAATGAAAAAGGGATATTTATTATTGTTTGTCCTGTGCCTGCTGACTCAATGGAGTATGGCTCAGGCACCCAAATGGGTAGAAAAAGCCAAGAAGGCTGTCTTTTCGGTGATTACTTACGACAAGGAGGACAAGATACTGAACACGGGCAACGGTTTCTTCGTCAGCGAAGACGGAGTGGCCATGTCCGACTATTCCTTGTTTAAGGGAGCCGAGCGTGCGATTATCCTTAACTCGGAAGGAAAACAAATGCCGGTCGAGTCTATTATGGGAGCCGATGACATGTACGATGTCATAAAGTTCAAGGTTGCCATCACCGAGAAGAAAGTACCTGCATTGGAGGTAGCTGCTACAGCTCCCGCTATAGGTTCCGAGGTGCTTTTGCTGCCATATTCCACTCAGAAAGACCGCTCTTTTACCCCCGGCAAGGTGAAGGGAGTTGACAAAGTGGCCGATAATTACAGTTATTACACGCTCGATATGCATCTGAAAGATAAAATGGTAAGCTGTCCTGTGGTGACGACGGAAGGTGCGGTCTTCGGATTGGCACAACAATCGTCCGGCGAGGATACGGCTACCATCTGCTATGCCGTAGATGCCCGTTTTGTCATGGCATTGAAGATTAGTCCGTTGGCTTTCAACGATGCCGCTTTGCGCGATCTGCGGATCAAGAAGGCTTTGCCCGATACGGAAGAAGAAGCATTGGTGTTCCTGTATATGATTTCTTCGCAGGTGACGCCTGATAAGTATGCCGAACTGTTGGACGACTTCGTAGCCCGTTATCCGGATAGTGCAGACGGCTACGTGCGCCGCGCTACCAATCAGCTGTATCGGTCGAAGGATGAGGCTTCGATGAAGAAGGTGGAGGAAGACTTGGAAAAGGCATTGGATGTAGCTTCCAAAAAGGACGATGTCTATTACAACATTGCAAAACTGATGTATGGCTATATGCTCAGCAATCCGGAAAAGGTATATAAGGATTGGTCGTACGACAAGGCGTTGGAAGAGTTGGACAAAGCTATTGAGATTGATCCGCTTCCGGTATATATTCAGCTGCAAGGCGATATCCAGTTTGCCAAACAGGATTATGCTGCTTCGCTTGCTTCTTACGAACAGGTAAATCGCAGCAGCATGGCTTCTCCGGCAACTTTTTTCACTACAGCTAAAATCAAGGAAGTGATGGGGGCACCGCAGGAGGAAATTCTGGCATTAATGGACAGTTGTGTATCACGCTTTACTCCCCCTTATACCGAGGCCGCTGCTCCTTACTTGCTGGGACGTGCACAGGCGCGCATGAATGCCGAACGTCCACGCGAAGCGTTGACTGATTACGATGAATACTTCAAGGTTATGAACGGTCAGGTCAACGACGTGTTTTACTATTACAGAGAGCAGGCTGCTTTGAAGTCGAAACAATATCAGCGTGCTTTGGACGATATGGCAAAGGCCATCGAACTGAATCCGAAGGACTTGACTTATCGTGCCGAGCTGGCTGTCATTAATCTGCGGGTAGGGCGCAACGAAGAGGCGATGAAGGTGCTTGATGAGGCCTTGAAGATTGATCCTAAGTACGCAGAAGCCTATCGTCTGAAGGGTATCGCCCAATTGCAGTTGAAACAGAATGCCGAGGCTTGCGAAAGTTTTGCCAAAGCGAAGGAATTGGGTGATCCGAATGTAGATTCTTTGATTAGTAAGCATTGCAAGTAGGCAGACGCGGCCGGTAGTAAAAACAAAGAAGAGGAATGTATCCGTTCGGGCATCCCTCTTCTTCGCAGGATTTTCTTCCTGCTTTTACTTTAAAGTTAGGTCTGTTTTATATAGAGTTAAGTTTAGGTGTGATGCGTATTTATTATTGCGTTCATTAGATGAAATGCACACCTTTGGGAAATACTGCATTGTGATAGGATTTTTTTTCGTTTTTCTGTCGGATAATTGGTTCCTAACGCATTTTGCACAACTCTGTTTCTCGTATTTCAGTTCATAACTTGCGAAACATCAATATATTATATCATCAAATTTAGTAGAATATGAAAAAAGTTATTTGCAGTCAGAAGGCACCGGGTGCCATTGGCCCCTACAGCCAGGCTATCGAGGCCAACGGAATGGTTTTTGTTTCAGGTCAGCTGCCGATTGATGCGGCTACCGGTGTGATGCCTGAAGGTGTAGAAGCCCAGGCCCGCCAGTCGTTGGAGAATGTGAAGCACATTCTGGAAGAAGCAGGATTGGGTATGGCAAACATTGTAAAGACGACGGTTTTCCTGGCCGATATGTCTCTGTTTGCCGATATGAATAAAGTGTATGCCACTTATTTCAGTGGTGATTATCCGGCACGTTCGGCTGTTGCTGTCAAGGCTTTGCCGAAGGATGCGTTAGTGGAGATTGAGTGCATCGCGGCTCGCTAACAGGTCGGCCACAATAAAGCTACTGCCTCCTACGAAGATAAAGTCTTCGGGGAGGCTTTTTTCTTGCGCGGCTCGGACGGCTGTCGGAACGTCGGGATAGCATTCGCCCTGCAGACCGGCGTCACCAGCTAAGCGAGCCAGTTCGGTTTCGGGCAGCGCACGCTTCACGCTGGCTTTGGTGAAGTAGTAGGAGGCATCGCGTGGAAGCAACGCCAATACGCCGCGGATGTCCTTGTCGTTGACCATTCCCATTACGATGTGCAGTTTCCGGTAGGTTTGTTGTTTCAGTTGTTCGGCTATGTAGGTGATGCCGCCTACATTGTGTCCCGTGTCGCATATCAGGGTGGGGGAGTCTTGCAGCTTCTGCCACCGGCCCATCAATCCAGTCAGTTCGCACACGTGGGCAAAGCCGTTGCGTACGGCTTGTTCGCTGATGCGGTAACCGGCTTTTTTCAGTAGTGGCAAGGCTGTCAGCAGGGTCCTACGGTTCTTTTCCTGGTAGAGCCCTTTCAGTTCGTAATCCATGTTCGGATATTCTTCCGGCGTATGATCTTCGGCAAAATAAATGGGAGCTTGTACAGCCTGAGCTTTCTCTGCGAAGATGGGTCGGGTTTCGGGAGTGGTCTCGCCGATGACTACCGGGATACCCTGCTTGATGATGCCTGCCTTTTCGCTGGCAATCTGAGCCAGTGTGTTGCCGAGGAACTGGGTGTGGTCGAAGCTGATGTTGGTAATGATGCACAGGTCGGGACGGATGATGTTGGTGCAGTCCAACCGGCCGCCCAATCCTACTTCGATGACGGCCACGTCAACCTTTTCGTCGGCAAAGTAGCGGAATGCCATGGCGGTGGTCAGTTCGAAGAACGAGGGCGCCAGTGGTTCGAAGAAGTTGCGTTCCTCTTCGACGAAGCGTACGACATATTCCTGCGGAATGGGCTGACCGTTGACACGGATGCGTTCGCGGAAGTCCACTAAATGGGGTGAAGTATATAGTCCTGTACGGTATCCGGCTTCCTGCAGGATGGCTGCCAGAGTGTGCGAGCACGAGCCTTTTCCGTTAGTGCCTGCCACGTGTATGGTACGAAAGTTGCGATGGGGGTGTCCGAAGTGTTCGTCTAATGCCAGGGTATTCTCCAATCCCTCCTTATAGGCACGACTTCCTACTTGCTGAA
Source organism: uncultured Bacteroides sp. (assembly GCA_902472795.1). Lineage (GTDB taxonomy): Bacteria > Bacteroidota > Bacteroidia > Bacteroidales > Bacteroidaceae > Bacteroides. Next base: position 24,826 of record CABROZ010000007.1, read on the forward strand.
ACATGGGGACGCTGTTGTATAAGTACTCTAAAGTATGCTGATAATCCATCTTTTATAAACTTTAACGGCAATAGAGAAATATATTCTTCTATTAATTTGTTATCTTTATAAGCAACAAAGATATTAACTATTTAAATCTAACGGATATGGGAACAAAGAAAAATTTTGTGATTGACACGAACGTGATTCTTCACGATTATAATTGCTTGAAGAATTTTCAGGAAAACGACATTTATCTTCCTATCGTTGTTCTCGAAGAACTGGATAAGTTCAAGAAAGGTAATGAGCAGATTAACTTCAATGCGCGCGAGTTTGTCCGTGAACTCGACCAGATTACCGATGATAATCTTTTTACGAAAGGTGCTCCTTTGGGGGAAGGGCTGGGCAGTCTGTTCGTAGTGGCTGGTACGGTCGATTCGCCTAAGGTTCATGATTCATTTCCCGAACGCATTCCCGACCATCAGATTCTGGCAGTGACCGACTATGTGGCTCGGAAGCATCCCGACATGAAGACCGTACTTGTGACGAAGGACGTGAATCTGCGTATGAAGGCACGTTCCATCGGATTGTTGTGCGAGGATTATATCACCGACAAGGTGATGAATGTCGATATCTTTGAAAAATCGAACGAGGTGTTCGAGGGAATTGATCCGGCACTGATCGACCGTATCTATTCTTCACGCGAGGGCATTGACATCAGCGAGTTCGACTTTAAGGACATCCTTCATCCCAACGAATGCTTTATCCTGAAGAGCGATCGCAACAGTGTGCTGGCCCGATACAATCCGTTTACACATGCTGTCTGCCGCGTCAATAAGTCGAAGAATTACGGCATCGAGCCGCGAAACGCCGAGCAGAGCTTTGCTTTCGAAGTATTGAACGATCCGAACATCAAGCTGGTTGCCCTGACGGGAAAGGCTGGTACCGGAAAAACATTGCTGGCACTTGCTGCAGCTCTGAGCAATATGGCAGAATATAAGCAAATATTGCTGGCCCGGCCTATTGTGGCGTTGTCGAACAAGGATTTGGGCTTTTTGCCGGGGGATGCCAAAGAGAAAGTGGCGCCATATATGCAGCCGTTGTTCGACAACCTGAATGTCATCAAACATCAGTTTGCCGCCAACTCCAGCGAAGTGAAACGGCTGGAAGACATGCAGAAGAGCGACCAGCTGGTTATCGAAGCACTGGCTTTCATTCGTGGGCGTAGCCTGAGCGAGACTTTCTGCATCATTGACGAGTCGCAGAACCTGACCCCTCACGAAATCAAGACCATCATTACCCGTGCGGGTGAAGGAACCAAAATGGTATTTACGGGCGATATTCAGCAGATCGACCAGCCTTATCTGGACAGCCAGTCCAACGGTTTGGTTTACATGATCGACCGTATGCGTGACCAGAATCTATTTGCCCACATCAATCTGGTGAAAGGCGAGCGTAGCGAATTGAGCGAACTGGCCAGCAACCTGATGTAACTGGACGTTTCTGTAACACTTGCATTGCTCGTCTGTAACACTTGCATTCCATTTCTGTAATGCAAGTGTGGCTCGTGAGCAATGCAAGTGTTTTATATTTCATCAGTTTGGAGAATATGCTTTTCGCTCCAGATCGGTCGTAAACTGTTGTGTGCAAGCAGTTTGTAGAAAATGGCTAAGTTCTGTGGCAAATGCGAAAAAATGCCAAAACGGATAAGAGCTTGCTTATCTGTTTTGGCATATTCTTTTGTCGGCCGGTCAGCCGAAGCTGTTGCTTATTCGTGCGAGGAGAAATACTTCAGGAACTGCGTACGTTCGAAGGTGTTTATACCCTTTACGTCGCTTACGTTCAGTTTACCCTTGAATTGGGTTATCTTTTCCATGCCTTTGCTGGTCATCCATTTCTCAAGGAATCGGGTGTATTCACCAATGACTGCGGACGACTCTTTGTAGAGGACACTGCAGATTTCCACAGCCGAAGCACCTGCCAATATGGCTTTTACTACGCCTTCGGCCGAATGGATACCGCCCGAGATGGCGTAATCGATTTTGCTGACGGCGGCCGATGCAATGCCTGTCCACCGGAGCGACTTGGACAGATCGGCTTCGTTGCTGAATATGCTGCCAGCCGTGTGGGTCATCTTTTCAATGTTGATGTCCGGCTGATAGAAGCGATTGAACAGCACAACGGCTGCTGCACCGTTGGCATAGAGTTGGTTGATGAGTGCTACCGGGTTGGTCAGATTGTCGCCCAGCTTCATGATGACGGGTATCTTGACCGTATTCTTGATGTGGCGCAGAATGTCGATGTGGCGTTGCTCGAAGCTGCCATAAGTATATTGTACGTCGGTCTGCAGAGCCAGGATATTGATCTCTATCGCGTCAGCTCCGGCTTCTTCTATGTTCTTGGCGAAGTCTATCCAACCTGCATCCTGATAGCAGTTGATGCTGGCGATGACGGGTATGTCGCACACTTTCTTGCTTTCGCTGATGAGGCGCAGATATTCACCCAGCTTGTGCTCACGGATGTAGCCGACCAAGTAGTCGCTGCCTTCGGGATACATATTGGGATCGCCCATCCAGTCGGCTTCCATCATAATCTGTTCTTCAAACAGCGATTTCAGCACGATGGCGCCTGCTCCTGCTTCGCAGAGTTTCTGGTTCTTGTCCGCACTGTCTGTCAGGCCGCAGCTGCTGACGATAATCGGGTTTTTGAGTTTCAACCCTGCAAAAGTTGTTTCTAATGTTGCCATGATAGTAAATTTTATAGGTGAAAAATGTTTTTAATAGATTCTTTCTCCGAAAATCTTGCTACCTACGCGCACCATGGTGCTACCGGCTGCAATGGCTTCATGATAGTCGTGCGACATGCCCATGGAAAGTTCCTTAAAGCAGTCGTTATCGGCAAACCAGATGCTTTTTACTTCCTGGAAGAAGTCGTGCAGCGAGCGAAATTCCTTCCGTATCTGCTCAACGTTGTCAGTGTTCGAAGCCATGCCCATCAGTCCGCATATCTGTACGTTTTTCAGTTCGTTCCATTTGCCCGCTCTCAATAAATCCCGGCATTCGTCGAAACTGAAACCGAATTTGGTCTCCTCCTGAGCAATATGCAGTTGCAGCAGGCAGCATACGATTCGGTTGATTTTAGCAGCCTGTTTATTGACTTCGACGAGCAGTTTATAGGAATCAATGCCGTGTATCAGTGACACGTAGGGTACAATGTATTTCACTTTGTTTGTTTGCAGATGCCCGATGAAGTGCCATTCGATGTCTTTGGGCAGACTTTCATGTTTGGCATCCATTTCCTGTACCTTGCTTTCGCCGAAGATTCGTTGTCCGGCCCCGTAAGCTTCTTCTATCGCTTCGTTGGGGTGGAATTTGGAAACGGCTACCAGTCGCACCCCTTCTGGCAATTCGTTCAATACTTGTTTCAGATTTTCTGCAATCATGGGTGATAATACTTTGATGTTTTCTGTTTATTTAGTTGTTTATACTTCCGGTTTGTCATCCGGTTCGGCACTGTAGGGATAGACATCCATGATGGCTGTTTCGGCCACCGAACCAATCTGATAGTCAGCCATGGTACCCTTCATGCCCTCGTCGAGTTTCTTGACGGCATCTCTCAGGTCGGCAGCCTGAACCAGTACCTGTGTCGATGATTTCTTTTCGACACCGCTTTTTTCGTCCAGCGTGATGAATATCAGTTTGCATTTGAACCAGCGGTCGGCAGCTTCTTCTTCCGAGGGGAAGAGTTCGCTATAGTTGGCCCGTTTGATGTCCGAAACCGTAAATTCTCCCGTGATGAACGGAGTCATTTCTTCGATGATGCGGGCTTCCGCTTCGGTAAAGCTGAGTGCATCTACCAGATATGGTTCGGTAACTTTTTTATTCATACCGTTTTCCATTGTTTTTTCATAGCGGATTTTACACTCAAACCAAGTATGCATTGCCATAATTTTCTGATTTTTAGTTTTTAATGATTCAATAATTCTTTTGTTACCGTTAAATAGCTTACAAAGCTACACAAAAATCCGTGATTATGGTGTGACGGTGTAATAAAAAAGATAAAGCATTCGGGGAAATGTTGTCTTGGTAGGCGGGATGGAGTGACGTTTTCGGTAAGCATTACTCAGGAAAAAGCCATTTGTCTGAACCATTCAGCCGATATGTTTGTTTAGAAGACAAGAATTCGCCTTCTTCCCGTGCAGGCATACCAGGCAACAATGGATGTGATCGAAGGAAGTTGATAGTGTTGACAGGTATGCGGTCGGAGGTAGCAGTCATCATGACAGGAGTGCAGTAAGGCGAAGCAATGTATAATGTATAAAAACAGATTGAATTATGGCAATAACAAGTTTTAAGGGACAACCGGTCAAGCTGATCGGTGAGTTTGTAAAAGTGGGTGCAGTAGCTCCCGATTTTGAGTTGGTAAAGACAGACCTGTCTTCGTTTTCGTTAAGCGAGTTGGCTGGGAAGCGTGTGATATTGAATATTTTTCCCAGTCTTGATACGGCTGTATGCGCCACTTCCGTACGCAAGTTCAACGAGCTGGCAGCAAGTTTGCCCGATACGGTTGTGTTGGCTGTTTCCAAGGATTTGCCTTTTGCGCATGCACGTTTCTGCACGACCGAAGGCATCAAGAACGTTATCCCCCTGTCCGATTTCCGCCTTTCCGAATTCGACGAAGAATATGGCGTACGTATGGCCGACGGACCGTTGAAGGGATTGCTGGCACGTGCAGTAGTTGTCATCGGTAAGGATGGGCGAGTAGCTTACACCGAGTTGGTTCCGGAGATTACGCAGGAGCCCGACTATGCGAAAGCCATCGAGGCATTGGGCTGAATCCCGGCTGATGGATGAACACAGGAGGCTGTCACAAAACAAGGAATGTAATGAATGACACATATGTCATTGCCACTCCTTGTTTTGTGACAGCCTCCTGTTTTTTATTATAGCTCTTCTTCTTTCTATTGCTTCTTTCTATTGCTTCTTCTCTGACTTTTTCTTCAGCCCTTTGTAGATGATGAAAGCTACCACAAATACGGCAAGAGCCAGAATGACGTATCCTATCTCGTGGCTGTATTTGGTTGCCATTACATAGACGTCGTTTGTTGTCTTCAGATCCGTGAAGCGATAGATCATGTATCCCAGCACAGCCAGTACCGTATTCCAGATTCCGGCTCCCAATGTGGTGTAGAGCAGGAAAGGACCCATCTTCATGCCTGCCAGTCCGGCCGGAATGCTGATAAGCTGACGTACAGCCGGTATCAGGCGGCCGAAGAACGTAGAAGCCGCACCGTGTTTCCGGAAGTATTCTTCGGCATGGCGCACTTTTTCTTCGTCGATCAGACACATGTGTCCGAAACGGCTGTTGGCAAATTTATAGACGATAGGGCGTCCCAGCCAGCGTGCCAGATAGTAATTGACCAAAGCTCCGAGGTCGGCTCCTATCGTTGCAAATACCACTACGAGCACGATGTTCATGCTGTCGTCTGCCATGGCTTTCCAGGCAGCTGGTGGCACTACTGCTTCCGATGGGAATGGTATAAACGAGCTTTCGATAGCCATAAAGACAGTGACTACCCAGTAATTCAGGTTTTCTAATACCCATTTAAGAAGTTCTGCGACTGATTCCATTTTTATTTTGGTTGATTACGGTTTATTTCAGTGAATCGAAAATTTCTTTCATTATTTTGGCCATTTCTTCCCGTTCTTCCTTGTTCATCATCTGTTGCAATTCTTTCAGTTCGTCCTGACTGATCGGCTTTTTGCAGAGTTTGTTATACTTCATGAAGTTTTCTTTGTCGTGCAACAGCAGATAGATGGAAGTCAGCCTTTCGTTGATACCCTCAAAGTCCGGCGCTTCCCTCTTGACGTGTTCGAAGGCCACTTGTGCATATTCAATCTGATTGATCTCCATGCAGATCAGTCCTATTTCATTCCATGTTTCCGGGTAAGGAGACATGTTCAGTGCTTTGGCCCATTCACGTACAGCTTCTTGTGGCTTTTGATCTTCCATGTAGATTCTTCCCGACATCAGGTAGTTTTCCACATCATTCGGATCGGCGTTGATGGCTTTCTGGCAATATTGATATGCTTTCTTTTTCTCTCCCATTTTCAGTAGGCACAGTGCGGCGTTCGAATATAGCATGGACAGTGGAATAGTTTTTTCCTGGTAGTTGTCTATGGCCGCTTCAAGATAATCATAAGCCTTGTCCCATTCGTTCTGGCTGATGTGTCCCATGGCAATGAAAGTATAGATGAAGTCATGGGTCAGCACTTGCATCTTTTCAGCTTTCCGATAATTTTCCAGTGCTTTCTTGTCGTTCCCAAGCTGGTAGAAGGCATGTCCTTTGACGACGTAGGCTTCGGCAAATTCTTCATCCGAGATGATGGCGTAGTCGCAAGCGTCAATTGCTTTGTCGTATTGTTGCAGTTCGAAATAGCAACGTGCCAGTCCAAACCAATAAGGAGCAGAGTAGGGATCCTTATCGATCAGCCTGTTGTAATAGACGGATGCTTCTTCAAATTTTCTGTTGGCATACAGGCAGTCGGCAATAACGGCCAAGTATGCTTCGTCTTCATCATATAGGCCTTCCCCTTTTTTCAGCCATTGCGATGCCTTCTGCGGATAGCCCATATCATTGTACAAGTATGCCACTTCCACAATGTTGGCCAGTTCATGTTTGTCCTTTATTTTATCCAGTAGTTCTTCTGCTTCGTTCAGCTTGCCTTCGCCCATCAGGATGTTTGCTTTCAGCACTTTCACCTCATCGCTGGTGTCGTCTGGGATGCTGTCTGCTATAACTTTGGCTTTGCTTCGGCGTTGTGTATCCATGAACAGGTAAGCCCGCTCCACCAGCAATGCCGTGTTGTTGGGGTGCAGGCTCAGACCATATTCGGTAACTTCAAGGGCTGTCTGGAATTTGTTACGCATGGCATACCAATCGGCCAGGTCCGCCAGGTCTTCGGCGTCCATATAGATGGGCGTCTTTTCCCTTTGGGCTTTTTCGTATTGTTCTGCCAGTTCGTACAGTTCCTTATCTCTTCCAGACAGCAGATTTTTTCTATTCATTTAATCTTATTGGATCCTTTTTGGTTTCATTTGTTGATTTTTCCCCATGTATCTTTCAGTCCGACGGTACGGTTGAAGACCATCTTGTCGGGAGTAGAGTCTTTATCTACGTTGAAGTAGCCGATGCGTTGGAACTGTAGATAAGTGAGCGGCTTCATGCCGGCTGCAAATTTTTCGATGTAGCAGCAGGGCAGCACGTGCAGCGAGTCGGGATTGATGATTTCCTTCATGGCAGTCAGTGCGTCGCAGTTCTTGGCTTCACGGATGGCGGCCAGTTCGTCACGCGGATTTTCCACTTTCCACAAGCGGTCGTACAAGCGTACTTCGGCTTCGATGCAGTGTGCGCAGCTCACCCAGTGCAGCGTCCCTTTTACCTTGCGGTTGGCGCCCGGCATACCGCTTTTCGATTCGGGGTCATATTCGCAATATACTTCTACGACCTCGCCTGCATCGTTTTTCTTACATCCGGTACATCTTACAATATAGGCATTTTTCAGGCGTACCTCCTGTCCGGGTGTCATACGGAAATATTTCTTGGGAGCATCTTCCATAAAGTCCTCGCGTTCCATCCACAGTTCTCGGCTGAATTCAATCAGGTGGCTTCCCTCTTCCGGATGTTCCGGGTTATTGATAGCTTCCAGTTCCTCTACCTGTCCTTCCGGATAATTGGTGATAATCAGTTTCACCGGATTCAGCACAGCCGATATGCGGGTAGCCCGGTCGTTAAGGTCTTCGCGTACGGCGCTTTCCAGTAAGGCAAACTCGTTGAGGGCGTCGTAAGTAGTGTAACCTATCTTGTCGATAAATTTATGGATAGACTCCGGTGAGTATCCGCGACGGCGGAATCCGCAGATGGTCGGCATACGCGGGTCATCCCATCCGTTGACAAGTCCTTCTTTGACCAACGTCAGCAGGTTTCGTTTGCTCATGAGGGTGTAGCTCAGGTTCAGCTTGTTGAACTCGTATTGGCGCGGACGGTTGTCATCCAGGTCTTTCCCTTCTTTCAGCCAGTCAACGAACAGGTCGTACAGCGGGCGGTGTACCACAAACTCCAGCGTACAGAGCGAGTGCGTTACGCCTTCGAAGAAATCGCTTTGTCCGTGGGCAAAGTCGTACATCGGATAGGCTTTCCATTTCGTACCCGTGCGGTGGTGCGGATGCTTCACTACGCGGTAGATAATCGGGTCGCGGAAGTGCATGTTGGGGTTGGCCATGTCTATTTTGGCACGCAGCACCATGGCTCCTTCCTCTATCTCGCCACTGTTCATTTTCTGAAACAGCTCCAGGTTCTCTTCGATGGGGCGGTTGCGGTAGGGACTTTCTGTTCCGGGCTGGGTAGGCGTTCCCTTCTGGGCAGCTATTTCTTCGCTGGTCTGTTCGTCAATGTAGGCTTTCCCTTCCTTGATGAGGCGGATGGCGAAGTCCCACAGTTGCTGGAAGTAGTCCGAAGCATAGTATTCGTGTCCCCACTGATAACCTAACCATTTGATGTCTTCTTTAATGGCTTCTACATATTCTACGTCTTCTTTGGTCGGATTGGTATCGTCGAATCGCAGGTTGCACACACCACCGTGAGCGGCTGCAATGCCGAAATCCAGGCAAATGGCTTTTGCGTGTCCGATGTGCAGGTATCCGTTGGGCTCCGGCGGGAAGCGGGTTTGTACTCTTCCGCCGTTTTTACCTTCTTTCAAGTCTTTCTCCACTATCTGTTCAATGAAGTTCAAGCTTTTCTTCTCGCTTGTTTCTTCGCATTTCATTTCTGCCATAATTCTATCTTTTCGTAGTTTCCACTATTTCCTGGATGCAAAAATACGATTAATTTTTTTGTATGCTGCTATTTTGTCGGATTAATATACGTTCTTTTAGTGATTTCTTGATTGCTGTCTGTCGGCCGATGACAGCCGACACGTGTGCCGGGGCAGTCGCTTATCCACTCTGTTCAGATCGACCGTAGCGCCTGCTGGTACCATTTCCTGCGGGTTTGTAACACGAATGTAATACTTTTGTAACAGATCTTTCAAAGTGCAGTCACATTCTCTTAACATTCCGGCCGTTTCTTTGCATATCCAATGTAATAGGCTTAACTTTCGCAAGTTCAAGTTGTTGCTAATGTATCAATCATCAATTATAAAAACAAAAAAGTTATGGTAAAATTTATCGAATCGGAACTCGTCTTGCTGAAAAAGGAGATTGAGGAGATGTGGAATCTGGTGTACAACCAGCTTGACAGGGCAGGGGAGGCCGTGCTTACCCTCGACCGCGAACTGGCTCAGCAAGTATTGGTTCGTGAGCGCCGTGTCAATGCCTTGGAGTTGAAAATCGATAGTGATGTAGAAGACATCATTGCTTTGTACAATCCGGTGGCCATCGATTTGCGTTTTGTTCTCGCCATGCTCAAGATCAATACCAATCTGGAACGGTTGGGCGACTTTGCCGAAGGCATTGCCCGTTTTGCCATTCATTGTCAGGAGCCGGCGTTGGATGCCGAACTCATAAAGAAGTTGCGTCTGGATGAGATGATCAGACAAGTCCTCTCCATGCTCGAATTGGCCAAGAAGGCTCTTCACGAAGAAAGTCTGGATCTGGCTACGTCTGTTTTTGCCAAAGACAATCTGCTGGATGAAATCAATGCGGAAGTCACTGAGGTGTTGGCCGGATATATCGTCGAGCATCCCGACAGTGCCCTGACTTGTCTGAACCTGATTAGTGTGTTCCGTAAGCTCGAACGCTCGGGCGATCACATCACGAACATTGCCGAAGAAATTGTCTTCTTCATCGATGCCAAGGTTCTGAAGCATAGCGGTCGCACGGACGAACATTACCCTCAATGACCGACTTGAGTCAGTACGAATGATCATCAAGGGGAAGAAGATGTTTTTTAGGATAAATTTAGTGTTTCAAGAAAAAAAATCTTATATTTGTTTCTTGAAAAGGATGCAGATGTGGAAAATTGCTTTCAAATGATAACAAATCCAAAAGAAAATTCAAAAAGATGTTATAAGACATGTTTTTTAATTTGGTTGGTATCCAGAAAAGCCGCTATATTTGCATCGTTATCCTGAAAACAATCTTTTTACCTTAAAAAAAAACTAATACCTATTGAAAACTGAAAAAGGCGGCTTTGTGAAAAGCTGCCTTTTTTATTTGTACTCTTCCCATAGCTTAAAACGGAAAAAATATCTATCTTCGCAAAGTATAATCCGGGTTTCGGATTTCGCAGGTCGCGAATCGGAAACCACCAAGGTCAAACTTAACATCTTAATATATTATAGTATATGTTTTCCGGAATCGTAGAAGAATGCGCCAGGTTGGTGGCGATGGTGAAGGAGCAGGAAAATGTGCATTTCACGTTCACCTGTTCGTTTGTGAATGAATTGAAGATCGATCAGAGTGTGTCTCACAACGGTGTATGCCTCACCGTAGTCAGCATGACCGACGACACCTACACGGTGACGGCCATGAAGGAAACCTTGGAACGTTCCAACCTCGGACTGTTGAAGGTGGGCGACGAAGTGAACGTAGAACGCAGCATGATGATGAACGGACGCTTGGACGGGCACATCGTTCAGGGGCATGTTGACCAGACGGCCACGTGCATCAACATTCAGGATGCCGAAGGCAGCTACTATTTCACCTTCCGCTATGCCTTCGACAAGGAGATGGCGAAGCGCGGCTATATCACGGTCGATAAAGGTTCGGTGACGGTGAACGGTGTCAGCCTGACGGTTTGCAACCCCACCGACGACACCTTCCAGGTAGCCATCATCCCCTATACCTTCGAACATACCAACTTCCATGCCATTCGGGTGGGGAGCATTGTCAATCTGGAGTTCGACATTATAGGGAAGTACATCAGCCGGATGATACAGTATTGAGGTTTTCCCTCAGAGGGTGCGGTCAAGGGCAGGTAATCCTTACCTGTACCTTGTCCCACCCATCCGTTTACGTAAGTTGTTGGGTTCACTTTAAAAAGTCTGTTTCCTATGAGTCGCTTTATAGTTACTATCACTTTGCTCTGTCATCCTGAACGAAGTGAAGGATCTGTTATCAAATAGCCTTCGAAAGAGATTCTTCACTTCGTTCAGGATGACAGAATGATAACTATGTTATGCGCTAAGACAAAAACTGTACTTTTTAAAGTGGACTCAGTTGAGTTAAATAAGTCACTGTCCAATCGATTATGTTAGCTGAATCCGATTTTCTCCGTTTAGTCGAGGCACGTCAGAGCGACCGTGCTTACGACGCATCACGTCCGGTCGAACAGGAAAAGCTCGACCGCATCCTGGAGGCTGCCCGTCTGGCTCCGTCGGCGTGTAATGCCCAGCCGTGGAAGTTTGTCGTTGTCACCGACCCCGAACTGGCCGTAGCCGTAGGGAAGGCCACAGCCGGACTGGGCATGAACAAGTTTGCCCGCAACGCCCCCGTCCACATTCTGGTAGTGGAAGAGTCGATGAACATCACCTCGTTTCTCGGTGCTAAAATCAAGGATAAATACTTCCCGTTGATCGACATTGGCATCGCCGCTGCCCACATTGTGTTGGCTGCCGAGAGCGAAGGTCTGGGCTCGTGCATCTTAGGGTGGTTCGACGAGAAAGAGATCAAGAAGCTCACCGGCATTCCTTCGGGCAAACGGTTATTGCTTGATATTACGATCGGCTATCCTGCAAAAGAGAAACGCCCGAAGTCGAGGAAGCCGGCAGAAAAAGTCATCAGTTACAATCATTATTGAGGGCGTATTATAGCCTGATTTTTTCCCAGTTAGAGAAAAATATCTTCCTAACTGGGAAAAATTTTTTTCCTAACTGGAGAAAAAAACCA
>CABROZ010000008.1 GCA_902472795.1 uncultured Bacteroides sp.
CACAAGCACGGCTCGCGAGCCACACAAGCAATACTCGTGGGAGTTGCAGGCAATACCCGGCGGGATTATAAGCAAAACTCGTGAGGTTTGTCAGTGAAACCCGTCGGCATTGCTTCCGAAACCCGACGGCATTGCTTGTTACGCTGCCGGACATTGCTTGTTACTCCGGCTGACTACCGATGTTACGCGGCCAAAGTGGTACGTTGAAAACGGAAAATGAATAATTAAAAATGAATAGTGAAAGGAATACATTTTAAACTTCAACCCTCAACCATAAACCCTCAACCCTCATCCCCCCCAACTTTAAACCTTAAATCCTCCAATTTGCCTTCACGCCTTCACCCGGCTTGCAGCATGCTGGTTTTCAGCACAATACGGTGAAACATACGATTTCACGAAAGTTTCACCTTTTGGTTTCACCTCCTCCGAATCGGCTCATTTTCCTTAGCTTCACCCCATGAAAAGCGAAAGTTATAATCATTTGATAAACAGATAGATGTGGTGAAGGATGTAACGTACGTGCAAGTGCCGATGTAACGTACGTGCAAGTGAAACAACTTTTAGGCTATCCTAAAGACCGAGGTGAAACCGACCACGCCTCCGAAGTAAAAGTTAAAAACAAGCTTTTTGCTTTGTATTTCACTCGGTTTGCACTATCTTTGTTCCAAAGAAAGGAGAACAACAAATGGATACACTGGAAATGGAAAGTCTGCGCCGCGAACTCTTACGCGACATCTTGGACGTAGATGACTTAGACGTGCTCAAAAAAATGAAACGAAGCTTCAACCGTCTGTGCGCCAACCACGCCACTCCTGCCCAGGAAACAGAAGACCTGCGCCCCTATACAATGGAAGAGCTGAATGCAAGGATTGACGAGGCTGAAGCGGAAGAAGATACAGGAACCCCTGCTACACCCCATGAAGAAGTTATGATAAGAATGCACAAACTTATTGCAATGCGATGAAATATCAATGGAGAAAACAGGCTGAAACACAAATGGCCAAAGAAGTCAGATATTGCCAACAACATTTCGGAGCAAGGGTTGCCATGCGTTTCATCGAAAGTGTGGATAAGCAAGTAAAACTTTTAGGGTTACAACCATACATGGGGAAAATAGAACCCTTGCTTATAGACAGGAAACGCCACCAATACCGCTCGCTCGTCATCCACGAGCACTTCAAACTCATCTACTACATCGACCAGCCCAACGATACTCTGTACATTGCCGACCTATGGGATACCCGCCGGGAACCATCACGCCTGACCGAACAAATCAAAAGATGAAACAATGTGCAGTCCTTTCAGAAGAAAGGCGGCACCTCCGAAGTAAAAGCTAAAAACAAGGTTTTTGCTTTGTACTTCACTCGGTTTGCACTATCTTTCCAGAAGACAGGCGGCACCTCGGAAGTAAAAGCTAAAAACAAGGTTTTTGCTTTGTACTTCACTCGGTTTGCACTATCTTTCCAGAAGACAGGCGGCACCTCGGAAGTAAAAGCTAAAAACAAGGTTTTTGCTTTGTACTTCACTCGGTTTGCACTATCTTTGCATACGGAAAAGGACAAAGGGAGACATAACCCCCGAAACACCTTGATAATAAAGGATTTTATCATCAACATAGCGCTATAACAATTATGATTTCTTTCTACAGAACTCCTCAAAAAAGCGTAATTGCCGTAGAATGCGATCACGCCATTTCGCAAGCAGAAAGCGAAAAGCTCTGCTGGCTCTTTGGAGAAGCCACCCCCGAAAGTGAAGAAAACCTGAAAGGATATTTCGTTGGCCCCCGCCGCGAAATGATTACTCCCTGGAGTACAAATGCCGTAGAGATCACTCAGAACATGGGCCTCAGCGGCATTTCACGCATCGAAGAGTACTTCCCCGTAGCCGACGAAAACGCCGACCACGACCCGATGCTGCAACGCATGTACAAAGGACTCGACCAGCAAGTATTCACCACCAACCGCAAGCCCGAACCCATCATCCACATCGAAGACCTCGAAGCCTACAACGAGCAGGAAGGTCTGGCCCTCTCGAAAGAAGAGATGGACTATCTGAAGAAAGTGGAGAAAGACCTCGGACGTCCGCTGACCGACTCCGAAGTATTCGGCTTCGCCCAAATCAACTCCGAACACTGCCGCCACAAAATCTTCGGCGGTACATTCATCATCGACGGCGTAGAGCAGGAATCCTCGCTCTTCCAGATGATTAAGAAGACCACACAAGAGAATCCCAACAAAATCATATCGGCTTACAAGGACAACGTAGCCTTCGCCGAAGGTCCCGTCATCGAGCAGTTCGCACCCGCCGACCACTCCAAGCCCGACTACTTCCAGGTGAAGGACATCAAGAGCGTCATCTCGCTGAAAGCCGAAACACACAACTTCCCCACCACCGTAGAGCCCTTCAACGGCGCATCAACCGGTACGGGTGGTGAAATCCGCGACCGTATGGGTGGCGGTAAAGGTTCCTGGCCCATCGCAGGTACTGCCGTTTACATGACCTCCTATCCCCGCACGGAAGAAGGACGCGAATGGGAGGAAATCCTGCCCGTACGCAAATGGTTGTATCAGACACCCGAGCAGATTCTGATCAAGGCATCCAACGGTGCCAGCGACTTCGGCAACAAGTTCGGCCAGCCGCTCATCTGTGGTTCGGTGCTGACCTTCGAACACCAGGAAACAAGTAAACAAAAAACAAGTGGACAAGGTGACAAGGCAGGCCTTGTTGACTCGCCAGCTGAAGCCTCGTCAACTATTTACGGCTACGACAAAGTCATCATGCTGGCCGGCGGCGTAGGCTACGGCACCCAGCGCGACTGTCTGAAGGGCAAACCCGAAACCGGAAACAAGATTGTTGTAATAGGTGGTGACAACTACCGCATCGGTTTGGGTGGCGGCTCCGTCTCATCCGTTGACACAGGACGCTATAGCAGCGGCATCGAACTGAACGCCGTACAGCGCGCCAACGCCGAAATGCAGAAACGTGCCTACAACGTAGTGCGCGCCCTCTGCGAAGAAGAGGTAAACCCCGTTGTCTCCATCCACGACCACGGCTCGGCCGGACACATCGACATGAGCAAACTGCCCATCGGCGACAAGACCCTCTCGGCCAAAGAAATCATCGCCAACGAGAGCCAGGAACGCATGGGCTTGCTCATCAAGGAAGAAGCCATCGAACACGTTCACAAGATTGCCGAACGCGAACGCGCCCCGATGTACGTCGTAGGCGAAACGACCGGCGACCACCGCTTCTGCTTCGAGCAGGCCGATGGCGTACGCCCCTTCGACCTGGCCGTTGACCAGATGTTCGGCTCCTCACCCAAAACATACATGGTGGACAAAACCGTAGAACGCCATTACGAAATGCCGACTTACGAACTGTCCAAACTGCATGAATACCTGACCAACGTGCTCCAGCTGGAAGCCGTAGCCTGCAAGGACTGGCTGACCAACAAGGTGGACCGCTCCGTAACGGGTAAGATTGCCCGCCAGCAATGCGTAGGCGAGCTTCAGTTGCCGCTGAGCGACTGCGGCGTGGTAGCCCTCGACTACCGCGGCAAAGCCGGTATCGCCACTTCGCTGGGTCATGCTCCGCAAGCCGCATTGGCCAACCCTGCCGCCGGCTCCGTACTCTCCGTCAGCGAAGCACTGACCAACCTCGTCTGGGCACCGCTGGCCGAAGGGCTGGATAGCGTATCACTCTCCGCCAACTGGATGTGGCCTTGCCGCTCACAAGAAGGTGAAGACGCACGCCTCTACACGGCAGTGAAAGCATTGAGCGACTTCTGCTGCGCCCTGCAAATCAACGTACCTACCGGCAAGGACTCCTTGTCCATGACGCAGAAATACCCCGACGGAAGCAAAGTCATCGCTCCGGGTACGGTCATCGTATCGGCCGGCGGCGAGGTGAGCGACGTGAAGAATGTGGTTTCGCCCGTACTGGTGAACGACCATAAGACGACGCTCTACCACATCGACTTCAGCTTCGACAAGCTGCGCTTGGGCGGTTCGGCCTTCGCACAGTCATTGGGCAAGGTGGGCGACGACGTACCTACCGTACAGAATCCCGAATACTTCCGCGACGCCTTCCTGGCTGTTCAAGAATTGGTGAACAAGGGCCTCATCCTGGCTGGACACGACATTTCGGCCGGTGGTCTCATCACCACGCTGCTCGAAATGTGCTTCTCGAACATGGAAGGCGGTATGGAAATCAGCCTTGACAAAATTAAGGAAGACGACCTCATCAAGATATTGTTTGCCGAAAACCCGGGCATCGTCATCCAGGTGGCCGACAAGCACAAGGACGAAGTGAAGAAGATACTCGAAGACGCCGGCGTAGGCTTCGTGAAGATTGGTAAGCCGACCGATGAGCGTCACATCCTCGTCGAGAAAGACGGTGCCACTTATCAGTTCGGCATCGACTACATGCGCGACGTGTGGTACTCCACTTCCTACCTGCTCGACCGCAAACAGTCGATGAACGGTTGCGCCAAGAAGCGCTTCGAAAACTACAAGATGCAACCCATGGACCTGGCCTTCATGCCCGGCTTCACAGGCAAGCTCGCCCAATACGGCATCAGCCCCGACCGCCGCACACCGAGCGGCATCCGCGCAGCCATCATCCGCGAAAAGGGTACGAACGGCGAACGCGAAATGGCCTACTCGCTCTACTTGGCCGGCTTCGACGTGAAGGACGTGACCATGACCGACCTCGTAAGCGGACGCGAAACGCTGGAAGACGTCAATATGATTGTCTTCTGCGGCGGATTCTCCAATTCCGACGTACTTGGTTCAGCCAAAGGTTGGGCGGGAGCCTTCCTCTTCAACCCCAAGGCCAAAGAAGCGCTCGACAAGTTCTATGCTCGCGAAGACACCCTGTCGCTGGGTGTATGCAACGGTTGCCAGCTGATGATGGAACTGAACCTCATCAACCCCACCGACGAGAAGCGCGGACGCATGCTCCACAACGACTCGCACAAGTTCGAAAGCCGCTTCCTGGGCGTCACGATCCCGACCAACCGCAGCGTGATGTTCGGTTCGCTGAGCGGTAGCAAGTTAGGCATCTGGGTAGCTCACGGCGAAGGCAAGTTCTCCCTGCCTTACGACGAGGACCACTACAACATCGTAGCCAAATACACCTACGACGAGTATCCCGGCAACCCCAACGGTTCCGACTACTCCGTAGCAGGTATCGCCAGCCCCGACGGCCGCCACTTGGCCATCATGCCCCACTTGGAGCGCGCCATCTTCCCGTGGCAGAACGCCTACTATCCCGCCGACCGCCTGCACCACGACGAAGTAACGCCATGGATCGAAGCCTTCGTCAACGCACGCAAGTGGGTAGAGCAGAAAATGAAATAACAAGGGAGTACGGAAGGACGGCTGCAACTGTAACTTCCTCCCACTACTAACAACCATACGGATTGTACAAACGTCACGAAAACAGATCCCAATCTTTCAGTGATCCCATGTACAATCCGTATTTATTTTATCTGCAACTTACTCAGCTTCCCTTTTGCTAATCTCAAATAAAAGTTCTACATTTGTAATCCAATTATAATAAGGTAAGCTACTCTGTTCGTTTCAAATAAAAACCGACAATCATGCTGAAAAAGATCCTTTCTGTCATATTCCTTCTCTGTCCTTTGCTCTGTCTGGCTCAGACCTATAAATACATCGGAGTAGAAAACGGATTAAGCAACAGACAAGTATATGCCATTCAAAAGGACAAGAAAGGCTACATGTGGTTTCTGACTCACGACGGAATAGACCGTTTCAACGGAAAGGACTTCAAATCGTACAAACTGATGGATGGAGAAGAGGAAATCAGTTCCATCCTCAACCTGAATTGGCTTTGCCTCGACCCCCAAGGGACACTGTGGGTAATTGGCAGACAGGGACGGGTGTTCCGCTACGATGCCGTACACGACACATTCCGATTAGTGTACAAACTACCTAAAAACACAGCCAACAAGGAACCTCACTCACCGGTCAGCTATGGTTTTGTTGATGACAACTGCATCGTGTGGCTCTGCACCGCGGATGTAATCTATCTGTACGATTCCACCCACAACAAAGTAACAAACATCCGGAACGGAATAAGCGGAAACATCACCGATATCGAGCAAATAGACTCCACTCACTACTTTATAGGCACAGACATCGGCATCCACTACGCCGAACTGAAACAGAACAAACTGACGCTGTCACCTTGCGAGCAGTTGGATTCACTTGCCCTGCAAATCAATGAATTATACTATCACAAGCCTTCGCATAAGGTATTTATCGGTACTTTCCAGCGCGGAGTATATGTTTACGAACTGGACAATCACCGCGTACGGCCCCTGCAAGCTGGACTGATGGATATCACCATCAACTGCATCCAGGCCCTGAACGACGACGAAATACTGATAGCTACCGATGGGGCAGGAATTTATAAAAGCAATGTCCACACCTACGAATCGGAGCCTTATATCGTGGCCGACTACAACAGCAACAACGGGATGAACGGCAATAACATCAGCGACATCTATATAGACGACGAACAGCGCATCTGGATGGCCAACTACCCCATCGGCATCACAGTGCGCAACAACCGCTACGCAGCCTACCAGTGGATCAAGCATTCCATCGGAAACCGCCAGTCGTTAGTCAACGACCAGGTGAACGCCATTATCGAAGACCACGAAGGCGACCTGTGGTTTGCCACAAACAACGGCATCAGCCTCTATGAAGAAAAAAGCGGTAACTGGCGTTCCTTCCTCAGCATATTCGATCAGGAACTGCACAGCAAGAACCACGCCTTCCTCTCCTTGTGCGAGGTCGCTCCCGGCATCATCTGGGCAGGCGGATACAGTTCGGGCATCTACGAAATCAACAAACACCGAAACAGCGTGGACTTCTTCAACCCGTCGCTATTTGGCAACCTGAACATCCGACCGGACAAATACATCCGCTCCATTACCCTCGACTCGGAAGGCAAAGTATGGTCGGGAGGATATTACAACCTGAAAGAGATAGACTACAAGAAGAAAGAAATACGCAACTTCGACAACCTGACGGGAATTACCACCATTCTTGAAAAAGACAGCAGCCACATGTGGATAGGAACCACAAACGGGCTCAGTCTGCTTGACAAAAAGACGGGCGAACAACACCCTGTCCCACTGCCTATCGACTCTTACTACATCTATTCCTTATACCAGGCCGGAGACAGCCTGCTCTATATAGGAACAAACAACGCCGGGTTGCTGATCTACAACATTCGAACAGACAGCTTCGAACAGTTCTATACGGATAACAGTGCTCTGATATCCAACAATATCTACGACATCCTGTCCGACGGGAAGCACAACATTTTTCTCAGTACAGAAAGCGGATTGACCAACTTCAATACCGTCAGCAAGACTTTCCGCAACTGGACAAAGGAACAAGGGCTGAGCTCAGACCATTTCAACGCTTCGTCAGGAACACTGCGCCGAAACGGCAACTTCATCTTCGGAAGCACGGATGGAGCCATCGAGTTCAGCAAAGACATTGAATTGCCCGATGACTACAAATTCAAAATGATACTCAGTGATCTGAAAGTACTCTACCAAACCGTCTATCCCAACGACAAAAAATCACCGCTAAAGGCAGACATCAACGACACAAAGACGCTCCGGTTGAAGTACAATCAGAATACGTTCTCCATGCAGGTTTCGTCCATTAATTACGACTATCCTTCCCTCATCCTCTATTCCTGGAAATTAGAAGGATTCTACGATGCATGGAGCCGTCCCGGACGGGAAAATACGATTCGTTTCACCAACCTGAACCCGGGTGAATACACCCTGCGCATCCGAGCCATCTCCAATGAAAACCGAAACATCATTCTGGAGGAACGCAGCATGCAAATCATCATCGAAAAACCGATATGGCTCAGCGGATGGGCCATCAGCCTCTATGTAATCGTACTGCTCAGTATTGTGTCTGTCGGCATCCGACTGCTGATGATGAAGAAACAAAGAAAAGTATCTGACGAAAAAATCCGTTTTTTCATCAATACCGCACACGATATCCGTACCCCGTTGACCCTCATCAAAGCCCCCCTCGAGGAAGTGGAAGAGCGCGAACAACTGAGCGAAAAAGGGAAAAACAACCTGAACACAGCCTTACGGAACGTGAACGCCCTGCTGCGGCTGACCACCAACCTGCTCAACTTTGAAAGAGCAGATACTTACTCCAGCAACCTGCATGTCTCCGAATACGAACTGAATGCCTACATTGAAGAGACCATCCACGTGTTTAAGGCCTATGCCGACGTCAAACATGTCACATTAACCTATGAAAAGAACTTCCAGTATCTCAATGTCTGGTTAGATAAGGACAAAATGGATTCGATTCTGAAGAACATTATTTCGAACGCCTTGAAATATACTCCCGAAGGCGGAAGCGTAGCAATCTGTGCGACAGACAACAACGACTCGTGGAGCATTGAAGTAAAGGACACAGGAATCGGCATTCCGGCCTCCGAACAGAAAAAACTGTTCAAAATGCACTTCCGCGGCAGCAACGCCATCAATTCGAAAATAACGGGAAGTGGCATCGGGCTTCTGTTGGTGTGGAAACTGGTCAACATACACAAGGGAAAACTCAGTTTCAACAGCATCGAAAACAAAGGCTCGTCCATTAAAGTCACCTTCCCGAAGGACAAACGGAAATACAGAAAGGCTCTTGCCAACGCGGTACAAACCGACGGGTCTGCCAATAACGCCACGACAGTGGCGACAGCCGCCCGCCCTGCACCGGCCAGTCCTTCGGACGGAAAAGGTACAACAGATTCGGCTTCGCAGTCAGAAAACCTGCCGAAGGTACTGGTTGTGGAAGACAACGACGAACTGAGGAACTACTTGCAAAACAGTCTGCATGACGAATACTGGATCAGTGTCTGCAACAACGGGAAAGAAGCACTCGGCATTGTCAAGGAGATGATGCCCAATCTGATCATTTCGGATATCATGATGCCCGAAATGCGCGGCGACGAACTGTGTCAGATTCTGAAAAAGGATATCGAAACATCTCACATCCCCATCATCCTGCTGACTGCCCTCAGTACAGACAAGAACATCATCGAAGGCCTGCAAAGCGGAGCAGACGAATACATTGTAAAGCCGTTTAACATCGGTATCCTGCGGGCTACCATTGCCAACCTGCTGGCCAACCGTGCCCTGCTTCGTCGCAAGTATGCCAATCTGGAGCTGAACGACAAAAACGAAGACATCCCCTGTGCCAACTGCAATAACGACCTCGACAGGGAGTTCATCGCCACCGTAAAGAAAATCGTGGACGACAACATGGATAATCCCGGCTTCAATGTAGATACCCTCTGCAGCCTGATGAACATGAGCCGCACCAGCTTTTACAACAAGATAAAGGCTCTGACCGACCAGGCACCGGCCGACTATATCCGCCTGATCAAGCTGAAATATGCCGCCCAATTACTGGAAGAACAAAGATATACCATCACTGAAATAGCCGAAAGAACCGGCTTCAACGATGCCAAGTATTTCCGCGAAGTATTCAAAAAGCACTTCAACGTCAGTCCCAGCCAATATGCCAAGGACAAGATACAGGAGAAAGAAAAGCGGATGTCACCGGAAAAGCCCTCGTGAAAGGGTCAGCCAACAGCATTTTATCTTAAATATTAACAAATAAATATTCGCATTATCGGATTATATGAACATTTATCTCGAAGCCTTCTCCATCTTCTTTAAGATTGGTGCCTTCACCATCGGCGGTGGATATGCCATGGTACCGCTGATAGAAGAGGAGATTGTAACGAAACGCAACTGGATAGCCAAAGACGATTTTATAGACTTGCTTGCCATTGCACAGTCATCGCCAGGAATCTTAGCCGTCAACATATCCATCTTTATCGGTTATCGCCTGCGAGGCATCCGCGGCAGTATCGTCACCGCATTGGGAACCATCCTGCCCTCTTTCCTTATTATATTGGCTATCGCCCTGTTTTTCCATAACTTCAAGGAGAACACGGTTGTCGAACGCATCTTTAAAGGCATACGTCCGGCCGTTGTAGCGCTGATTGCCGCACCGACCTTCAGCATGGCCAAATCGGCAAAAATAAACAAGTACAACATCTGGATCCCGGTTGTTTCTGCCCTGCTGATCTGGCTCCTCGGCTTTTCACCCATCTGGATTATCATTGCCGCAGGAGTCGGTGGATACGTATGGGGAAGATACAGAAAAATGAAGAATGAAGAATGAAGAATGAAGAATTAAAAAAGGAGGAAACAAAGATATGATATTTCTGCAACTATTTTATACCTTTTTCAAGATAGGCCTTTTCGGTTTTGGCGGAGGCTATGCCATGCTTTCAATGATACAGGGCGAAGTGGTCACACGCTACGAATGGCTCACTCCTCAGGAGTTTACCGACATTGTCGCCATCAGCCAGATGACTCCGGGTCCGATCGGCATCAATTCGGCTACCTATGTCGGCTTCACGGCGACGGGCAGCGTATGGGGTTCGGTGATTGCGACGTTTGCCGTAGTGCTTCCATCCTTCATTCTGATGCTCACCATCAGCAAATTCTTCCTGAAGTACCAGAAACATCCGGCTGTAGAAGCCGTATTCAGCGGCTTACGGCCTGCCGTAGTAGGATTGCTTGCTTCAGCTGCACTGGTTCTGATGAACACCGAAAACTTCAGTTCGCCTACCGAAGATACCTACTCGTTCGTCATCAGCTGCATCATTTTCTTAGTGGCTTTTGTCGGAACAAAGAAGTATAAGCTGAATCCTATCGGAATGATTATCGCCTGCGGTCTGGCCGGGCTACTGCTTTACTAAGCTATCTATACTTTCCGATATAAAAAGGCACGGATTTCACAGAGGCTACGGATCAAAAAAACAAGTGATCCGTCGTGTCTGCGAAATCCGCGCCTTTATTCTTTCCAAAGATACCGACGGGCAAGTCGGCTATCGGAACATTAGTTCCCGTTACAGTTTTATTTTCTTCGAAACATGTTTAGACTCATTCTGCAAACGGTCGAGAGCAGTCACCACATACCGGTATTTCTTCTTTCCGTCCACGTATGGCAGCTTGTAGAAACAGTCGCGCGTAATGGCTACAATGTGTGAGGCATCGTCCAAATCAATTTCTTCCTTGGTGTCAAAACGATATACCACGTACTGCACGGCGCGGTCCATCTCGTCTTTATACTTAGGTGCCGTCCAGAAAAGGATATATCCGTCTTCTGTCCATACGGGCTTCAGTTTACGTACTTTATCGGGAGCCTGATTGTCCATGAAATCGAATACTGGAGGCAAAGCCGGATACTTGTGATATTCGGCAACCAGTGCGTCGCGATAACGTCCCTGGTTTTCGACTACGGCAGCCGCATACCACTGACAACTTCCACCGATGGTCTGATAAGCACGCTGCAAAGCCATCTTGCGCGGCAACTGATTGATTTCGGGATTCTGCGGATCGGCATTCTGGATGGTGTTCTGCACCGACTGTCCGATAAACAACGGACGGTTCTCAGTATGCTTGGCCCACCATCTTACCAACGTTTCGTAGTCGGCCGCCGGATGTCCGATGTGCCAGTATATCTGCGGAATGTTATAGTCGATCCAACCCTCGCGTGCCCACAGCAGTACGTCGGCATACAGGTCATCATAGTTCTGCAATCCTTTCGTCTTACTGCCCAGCGGGTCGCTGCTTTCGTTGCGATAGATGCCAAAAGGCGAAACACCGAACTTCACCCAGGGTTTCACCTCACGGATGGTCTCGTGCAGCTGCCTGATCAGCGTATTCACATTGCTGCGGCGCCAGTCGGCCTTATTGTCAAAGCCGCCTCCGTAGCGGGCAAAACTGGCATCGTCGGGGAAATCGACTCCCTTAATCGGATAAGGATAGAAATAATCGTCCATGTGAATGGCATCTACATCGTAGCGCGAAACAATGTCGCCCACTACCAGGCAGATATGACGGCGGCTTTCCGGCAAAGCCGGGTCGAAGTAAATCTGGTCGCCATAAGTCACAAACCACTCGGGATGCAGATTATAAACATGATTGGGCACAAGTTCGTTCTTCAAAGACGTCTTTACCCGATACGGATTGATCCACGCATGAAACTCCATGCCACGCTTGTGACACTCTTCAATCATGAACTGCATGGGGTCCCAGTACGGATCGGGTGCCTGTCCCTGTACGCCTGTCAGATAACGGCTCCAAGGTTCCAGACGTGAAGCATAAAGTGCATCGGCTTCGGGGCGCACCTGGAAGATGATTGCGTTAAAGCCCGCTCCCCGTAACGAATTCAGCTGCTCAATCAAAGTCTGTTTCATTTTCTCCGTCGGCATTCCTTTAAACTGTCCATTCACCATCTGAATCCACGCACCGCGGAATTCACGTTTAGGATAACGTCCCGACGCTATATTCTGTGCCGACACCGTCAGCAACGATACGCACAGCAACAAAGGCAATAGCCATATTCTAATCTTCATCATACCCATATATTCTATTAACTATTTCTACGTAAGGTCGCAAAGGTAAACATTTCCGGGGAAAAAACGAACAGTTCAACGATTTAGTCCGCTAAAAACCATCTCCATAACAGATAAAGACTGCATCCACGGCTTATAAAATCCACCACAAAATTACAGTTTCATCCGTTTTTTGCGTAAGTTTGCATCCTAATAAGCGAAAGACGAAACATGAGCGAATCAAAATCTATCATCATCAAGGGTGCAAGGGTCAACAACCTGAAAAACATTGATGTCGAAATACCGCGCAACAAGTTAGTTGTCATCACCGGACTGTCCGGTTCGGGAAAATCGTCGCTGGCTTTCGACACACTGTATGCCGAGGGCCAACGCCGCTACGTGGAAAGCCTCAGCAGCTATGCACGCCAGTTCTTAGGACGAATGAGCAAACCCGAGTGCGACTTTATAAAGGGAATACCGCCCGCCATCGCCATCGAACAGAAAGTCAGCAGCCGAAACCCGCGTTCTACCGTGGGCACATCGACCGAAATATACGAATACCTGCGCCTGCTCTATGCACGAGTGGGCAAGACCTTCAGTCCCATCAGCGGACAGGAGGTGAAGAAACACTCTACCGAAGACATCGTGAACTGCATGACCGAGTATCCCGAAGGGACACGGTTCACCGTACTGGCTCCCCTCCTGCTGCGCGACAACCGCACACTGGCCCAACAGTTAGAGGTGGACATGCAGCAGGGATTCAATCGGTTAGAGGCAAACGGCCAGATGGTACGCATCGATGAATATCAGCCCCGGGAAGGCGATACCATCTTTCTGCTGGTTGACCGCATGACCGCCTCTACCGCAAAAGACAACATCAGCCGCCTGACTGACTCGGCCGAAACCGCCATGTACGAGGGCGACGGCGCCTGCCTGCTGCGTTTCTATCAGGCGGATGGCGGCACCAGCCTCTACCGCTTCAGCACCAAGTTCGAAGCAGACGGCATCACTTTCGAAGAGCCCAACGACCAGATGTTTTCGTTCAATTCGCCCATCGGTGCCTGTCCCGAATGTGAAGGTTTCGGGCGGGTGATCGGCATCGACGAACACTTGGTTGTTCCCAACCGCTCTCTTTCCGTATATGACGGTGCTGTCGTATGCTGGCGTGGCGAAAAGATGGGCGAATGGAAAGACATGGTGATCAGAGGAGCCGAAAAGGCTGGTTTCCCCATCTTCACCCCCTACTACCAGCTGACCGACGAACAACGCCGCATGCTGTGGGAGGGGACACCATACTTCGAAGGCATCAACGCTTTCTTCAAGATGCTGCAGGAAAACCAATACAAGATACAATACCGAGTCATGCTGGCCCGCTACCGCGGAAAAACGCTCTGCCCCAAATGCCACGGCACACGGCTGAAACCCGAAGCCGGATATGTGAAAGTGGGCGGACGAAGCATTTCCGAATTGGTTGACCTGCCTGTCACCGAACTGAAAGTCTTCTTCGACAACCTGAAGCTGAGCAAACACGATGCCGACATAGCCCGACGCATCTTGACCGAGATAAACAGCCGGCTCCAGTTCCTGCTCGACGTAGGACTGGGTTACCTGACCCTGAATCGGCTCAGTAATTCACTCTCGGGCGGTGAAAGCCAGCGCATCAACTTAGCCACTTCGTTAGGCAGCAGCTTAGTAGGCAGCCTGTATATTCTGGACGAACCCAGCATCGGACTGCACAGCCGCGATACCGACAAACTGATACACGTACTGCGCCAGCTGCAACAACTGGGCAACACCGTTGTCGTGGTAGAGCATGACGAAGAAATCATCCGCGCAGCCGACTACATCATCGACATCGGTCCTAAAGCCGGAAGATTAGGCGGACAAGTTGTCTATCAGGGCGACATGAAGGACTTGCAGAAAGGCAGTGACAGCTACACCGTGCGCTACCTGCTGGGCGAAGAAACCATCCCCGTACCGACCCACCACCGGCCGTGGAACAACTATATCGAGATAAAAGGTGCGCGCGAGAACAACCTGAAAGGCGTGGACGTGCGTTTTCCCCTCAACGTGATGACGGTAGTCACCGGCGTCAGCGGATCGGGGAAAAGTACGCTGGTACGCGATGTCTTCTACCGCGCCCTGAAGCGCGAACTGGACGAATGCACCGAACGTCCCGGCGAATTCGTATCGATAGGAGGCGACCTGAAGAGCCTGAGCAACGTGGAGTTCGTCGATCAGAACCCCATCGGGAAGTCATCGCGGAGCAACCCGGTGACTTACATCAAGGCTTACGACGAGATACGAAAACTATGGGCCGAACAGCCATTGGCCAAACAAATGGGATACACCGCCGGCTATTTCAGCTTCAACAGCGAGGGCGGACGATGCGAGGAATGCAAAGGCGAAGGTACCATCACCGTCGAAATGCAGTTCATGGCCGACTTGGTACTGGAGTGTGAATCGTGCCACGGCAAACGCTTCAAGGCTGACACGCTGGAAGTGAAGTTCCACGACATGAGCATCTACGACGTCCTGGAAATGACGGTCAATCAAGCTGTCGAATTCTTCACACAATACGGACAGAAAAAGATTGTAAAGAAGCTGCAACCGTTGCAGGAAGTCGGTTTGGGCTACATCAAGTTAGGACAGTCCTCGTCCACCCTGTCGGGAGGCGAAAACCAGCGCGTCAAACTGGCTTACTACCTGAGTCAGGAAAAGGCCGACCCTACCCTCTTCATCTTCGACGAGCCTACCACGGGCCTGCATTTCCACGACATCCGGAAACTGCTGGAAGCTTTCGACTCCCTGATCAAGCGGGGGCACAGCATTGTCATCATCGAGCACAATCTTGACGTTATCAAGTGTGCCGACTACATCATCGACCTCGGTCCCGAAGGTGGCGACAAAGGCGGCTACATCGTAGCCACAGGTACTCCGGAAGAGGTAGCCCAATGTGCTGCCAGCTATACCGGACAATTCCTGCAAGAAAAACTTCAGGCATAAGAACAGCGCCATCCGCATCCGACGGAGCACGAGTCTCCGTACGGGTGCGGGTGCGTATTATTTTGTAAGGAAATCACGCAAAATAGACTCTCCTCCACTTTTCTCTACGTTACATTTCCACTTGCACGTACGTTACATAGCGTCTGCTTTCACCAGCATTCCGGACTATGAAAATCCCCCTTACAAAGCCTCGTGAACCCTTCACGCAATGATTGTGAAACATCATGTTTCACCATATTCCATTGCATATCAATCGAATAAACCTCCGTGAAGCCGTGAAGGATATTTCGGGAAAAATAAAATCAAGCGGTAGTTGGAATCACGGCCCGACTATTTCAGGCTGCATGGTATGCTTCACTCATCGATAGTAAGCATTTACTACCATACACGTAAGAAGCCCGAGCCATGCAAGTGTCGTTCGCGAGCCACACAAGTGTGGAACGCGAGCCGTACAAGTGTGGAACAGGAGCCGTACAAGTGTTTCTCACTCTACCCGTCTGATTGCTCATCCGGACATCAGTAAGAGCTGTCCATCAAAATTTTCTTCGACAGCGATAGTGCCGAATCATTTTTAGCAATAGTTCATGCTCACAGATCAAAACAATTCATTAACTTTGCAAAAGTTTGCACGTCGCGAATGTGCATCCACATAGCAAACACTTATAAAATGTTATAAAGATGAGAGCCTTAAATTACTTGTTATTTTTCACACTATGTTTTTCCTTGTTCATATCCTGCAAGGATGATGTGATAGTCGAACAACCACCAACACCGGAAGAAACTCCCGAAGAAGAAATCCCGGAAGAAAGTTTTGTCTGTGACCTGAAACCTCTTCACGTAGAAGGTCGTTATCTGAAAGATGCGGACGGCAACCTGATTAACCTTCATGGCACAGTGATGGGTTCCAACCCATATTTTGCCCAAAACGCTTATGAGAACTACGATGTGGACGGCTGCATAAGGCACAATAAAAAACAGTTGGATGGCGTGCTGAATGCCGGCTGGAAGTTTACCTTCCTGCGCCTGATTGTGGACGCGCAATGGTTCACCGACCCCAAATTCGTTTCTACCGAAGAAACCAAATACGACTTCTTGTCGGAAGATTACTTCCAGAGATACATGGAAAAACTTTTTGTTCCACTGATTGAATATACCAACAGCAAAGGCCTTTATGTGGTAATCGCCCCACCGAGCGGACCTCGTGAAACGATTGCCGTAGGCGATGATTTCCATCAATACATCATCCGCATGTGGGATTTGTTCTCCCGACATCCGAAGATAAGAAACAATCCCGGTGTCATGTTTGAGCTGTTCAACGAGCCCGTCAACATCAAGAGCGCCGACGGCACCCGTGCAGGAAACGGCAGCCAGGAATACTATGACCAGCTGACCATATTCTGCCAGGCCATTGTCGATAAAATCCGCGGAAACCAATGCAACAACATCATATGGGTCCCGGGACTTGGCTACCAGTCGCAATATGCCGGCTATGCCACCAATCCCGTCAAAGGCGAGAATGTCGGCTATGCCGTACATGTATATCCGGGTTGGTATGGCAGCGACGGAGAAGAAGCAAGTCCCGAACTCGGAGGAAGCTGGGGTGGCGGCTACCAGGCTTTCCAGCGGGGCTGGGACGAACAGGTCGGTCCTGCTGCCAAGATAGCCCCGATTATGGTCACCGAAATGGACTGGGCACCGTCCAAGTACAATTCCAGCTGGGGCAAAAGCTATACCGGCGTTGCCGGCGACTGGGGATTCGGAGCCAACTTTAAGTATATTACCGACCGCGAAGGTAACGTAAGCTGGGTGCTTTACACAGGCACACACTTGCTTTTGGACTTCAAAGACATACCGGGAGAAGAAGGCAACTATACATTCCTCAACGACCCTGAAGCCTGTCCCTGGCCTGTATATCACTGGCTGAAGGAATATGCCGGCGAAGATGTTTCCGAAGCCGAACTGGTAGGGCTGGAGTTATCCGACGCATCCGATCACATCGAACTATCCATCGACAACGACCTCTATGTCGCTCTTAAAGCCGTGTATTCGGATGGAAGCAGCAAAATGATTACCGGAAACCTGAAGTTCGCCAGTGCCGACGAAAGCATCGTGACAGTCAGCGATATGGGTAAAATCACTGCTCACAATTTCGGCGAGACGAACGTAACCGCTACATACACATCGGGCGACATCACCAAATCCCTGACCTTTAAAGTTACCGTCTTAGGGCCGTTTGCACTGACCAAGGAAATGTTCAATCCCGTTCTATTTGGCGGTCAGGGTCCCGGCAGCTTCGACGAAACCACCAAGACACTGACTTTCGGCGAAGAAGGCAAAGAAAGCTTTTCCGGATGGCATTACAACAACGGGCTCGACCTCTCCAACTACTCTAAAATCCGTGTAGAATTGGAAAGCGCCCCTACAGGCAGCAGTGTTGCATTCCGACTGATTCCCGAAAACACGTTATATACCATGAACCATATTGAATACAAATTCAACGGCAGCAACGTGATCGAAATCGATCTGCACAACATGATCAGCATGACCAACCAACGGGTGTCACCCGATTGCATATACTACATTTTCTTTTTTACCAAAGAACCGGCAGTAATTGTGATTAAAAGTGTGACACTGATATAACTTCAGTTAGAACTTAACACGCAAGTAATAAATAAAAATTTAATGTCATGAAACAAAAAAGAGCAATCGTTCTGGCTATAGGAGTGCTGTCCTCATGGTTCCAACTGTCCGGACAAAATCCTATCATACAAACCTGCTACACCCCCGACCCGGCACCATACGTACATGGCGATACGGTTTACCTCTTCACCGACCACGATGAAGACGATGCCCAATACTTCAAAATGAAAGACTGGCTGCTTTTCACCACAACCGACATGGTGAACTGGACATTCCGCGGTGTCCCCATATCGACCGAAACATTCAAGTGGGCCAAGCAAGGCGATAATGCATGGGCTTCGCAAGCTATAGAGCGGGACGGAAAATGGTATTGGTATGTAGCCGCAGAAGACACAACCATCCATCTGCACGGAATCGGTGTAGCCGTAGCAGACAATCCCGAAGGACCGTACAAAGATGCCATAGGCAAACCACTCATTCCGGGTGGTTTTGGATACATCGACCCGTCCGTCTTCATCGACGACGACGGACAGGCCTACCTGTTTTGGGGCAACAACGGATTGTGGTATGCCAAGTTGGGACGCGACATGGTGTCGCTGGAAAGCGAGATAATCAAAGTCGATACGGACAGCGAATCGGCTTTCGGACCACAGGTACTGAAGCACGACTGGCAGTTGAACAAGAAAATCATGAAAACCGGATACGAAGAAGGCCCGTGGATATATAAGCGCGGAGATACCTATTACATGGAATATGCTGCCGGCGGAGTCCCGGAACACATGGCCTATTCGACTGCCAAAAACATAGCAGGGCCATGGACATACCGCGGACGCATAATGAACGAAGCCCGTGGCAGCTTTACCATTCACGGGGGGTCAATCGAATTCAAAGGACGTAACTTCATGTTCTATCACAACGGCACTCTGCCTAACGGAAGCGGTTATCGCCGCGCCTCATGTGTGGAAGAATTCACCCGCAATGCCGACGGCTCTATTCCGCACATTGCATTCACCAGAGAAGGAGTGAAAAACCCCATAAAAAACCTGAATCCCTACGAACGGGTAGAAGCAGAAACGATGGCGGACAGCTATGGTTTAAAAACCGACCGCCAGGCAGGAAAAGACCATTGGCTGACCCGCATATACAACGGCTCATGGCAGCGTCTGCGCAGCGTTGACTTCGGCAACGGAGCCCAGTCGGTCACAGTGTGTGTACGAGGCAAGGCCGGCGGAACCATAGAAATGAGAGTTGACGACAAAGCAATAGCCACCATCCATGTGACAGCCGACAAAGAATGGCACCAGCTCTCCGCCCCTGTAGAAAAAGTAACGGGCGTTCACGATCTGACCATCCTGTACCGTGGCGATGATGAAGAACTTTTGGAATTTGACTGGTGGAAAATGAACAGATAGGTGTAGCCCCCCTATGACACCAGAAAGCAAACGACCCGTCATTGAGAGATCAGCATCAATGACGGGTCGCCTTTTTATATAAGCACCAATTCTATCAGAAATACAATCCGAACCCGACTTTCACTCCGAACTTGGAACGGTCGCCATTGACGTTCCAGTAGGCAGCAGGCTCGATGGTCACCGTACGCGAGAGGAAGAATGCATAACCGGCTTCCATCCCGAACGAGAACTTGGTATCATCCAGATTGCCCAAGTCGTAACGGTCCACGTTGACATTGGCACCAAGAAAGACACCGACTTGACTGAAATAATAACGGCCTCCCACACCCAAAGAATAGATGTCGGCTCCATTTTCATTCCATTTGGCAGCACCGTTCACCAGCAAAGCCACGTTGTCAACCAGGAAAGCTCCACCTTTTACTTCCAATCCGAAAGAAGTTTTGTCCGTTCCTGTATCGTGCGACAACTCCAATCCCGTCAGTGAAGGACTGACAATCCATTTTCCTTTCTCAAACTGTGCCCGTGCCGCCACCGAAGCGACCAACAGACAAACAAGCAACATTAGCTTCTTCATATCATTTCAATTTTTATCAGTAAGTATTCAGCTTTTACGTTCTTCGTCCCGACGTTTCTGCTGCAGCTTTTCCTTCTTGCGCAACACCAACCACAGCAACAGCACAATCACATACGAAGCCACCACCGTGATGTATTTTTCGGCCGATGAAATTTCCGAATTACGCGGCAAAAAATAAGCCGCCGTTGCCGAAACATAGATCAGCAAAGCAAGAGTTAGTCCGGTCGATTTTCTGATTTTCTTCATCAGCTAAGCTTTTTGGCAACGTTAAAATACCACATCCTGAACCACACGGCAGCAATCACGGCAGCCAGAACGGCAATGATCGCCGCCTTATCAACTGGCAAACCGATGCCTTCGGGAGCCACACAAATGTACGTCGTACATACAGCCGTCATGAACAAGGCCGGCAGATAAGTGACATAGAAATAATATCCTTTCCGCTCACGAGCCAGATAAACGGTAATGGCCCACAAAGTAAAGACGGATAACGTCTGGTTAGCCCAGGCGAAATAACGCCATATCATATCAAAGCCGTCGGCATCGCGCATACTGTAAAGCAACAGGGCGATAGCCAGTACGAACATCGGGATACAAATATACAAACGTTTTCGCATGGATTTTTGTTCCATTCCCAAAAAATCGGCAACAATCAGACGAGCCGAACGGAAAGCAGTATCACCGCTGGTAATAGGAGCGGCAATCACTCCCAAAACAGCCAATACACCTCCGCTCGGTCCTAACCAACCTTTCGTAATGTCATCCACAATCACGGCCGCATTAGTCTCTGCCATGCCGTTTTCGTGGAAAAAATAAGTAGCGGCAGCCGCCCAAATCAATCCGACAATACCTTCGGTAATCATGGCACCATAGAAAATAGGACGTCCATGACGTTCGCTGGTCATGCAACGAGCCATCAAAGGACTTTGAGTAGCATGGAAACCACTGATGGCACCACAGGCTATGCTGACAAACATGATCGGGAAGATAGGTAAAGAATCGGCATTGGGATGCGTATTGTGTATTCCCTCCCAGATTTCGGGCAATGCAGGATGATTGACATACAGCATCACCAAAATACCTACTGCCATAAATAACAGGGCGATGGCAAACAGCGGATAAACCTTTCCGATAATTTTATCCACCGGCAACAACGTAGCGAGAATGTAATACACAAAGACTACGACAATCCAGAACGTAGTGTCGAGTGTTTCCGGAGTCAGACTGGCCAACAGCCCGGCCGGACCGGCTACAAAAACGGCACCGACCAGTATCATCAGAATCACCGTAAAACCACGCATCACCTGTTTGGTAGTCATTCCCAGATATCTTCCGATAATTTCGGGCAAGCTTTCTCCGCCGTGCCGCAAGGACAGCATACCGGCCAGATAATCGTGAACAGCACCGGCAAAAATACTGCCCAAGACAATCCATAAGTAAGAAGCCACTCCGAACTTTGCCCCCATAATAGCGCCAAAAATAGGTCCTAAACCTGCAATGTTCAGAAATTGAATCATGAAAATTTTCCAACGGGGCAATGGTATATAGTCCACTCCATCGGCCTTTGTCAAAGCCGGAGTCTGACGGTCGTCCGGACCAAAAATACGCTCTACAAAACGCCCATAAACAAAATAGCCTACAATTAAAGCAAGCAAACAAAGTGTAAAAGTAATCATTGTGTGTTTCTTTTTATCGTATTAATAGGCACAAATGTAACAGTTTTTAAAATAACGGCATAACTTTATTCCCATTTTTACTATCTTTGGCCTAAAAAAGTAAGATCTGAATGAGACCAATCATTATACTTCTGATGTTTATTATTTGCCCGATGATAATGCCCCGACTTGCCGCACAACCCAAATTAGAGGTCAGGGCAGCATGGGTAACTGCTGTCTATGGACTGGACTGGCCACAGACACGGGCTACCACTCCCCGAAAAATACAGCAACAAAAAGATGAACTTATCGAGATTTTGGACAAACTGAAAGCTGCCAATTTCAACACTGTACTCTTCCAGACACGTACACGGGGCGACGTACTGTACCAATCGGACATCGAACCCTATAATTCCATTCTGACCGGACAGACAGGGAAAAATCCCGGTTACGATCCGTTGGCTTTTGCCATCGAAGAATGCCACAAGCGAGGCATGGAGTGTCATGCCTGGATGGTAACCATCCCCTTAGGCAACCGGAAGCATGTAGCCGCATTGGGTAAAGCTTCGGTAACAAAAAAGAAACCTGGCATCTGCGTTCCCTACAAACGGGAATATTTTCTGAACCCCGGAAATCCTCAAACCAAAGAATACCTGATGAGCTTAGTGCGCGAAGTAGTAGAACGCTACGATATAGACGGCGTACACTTCGACTACCTGCGCTATCCGGAAAATGCACCCAACTTTCCCGACAAAGCCGACTTTCGCAAATACGGAAAAGGCCGCACCCTTGACCAATGGAGAAGAGACAACATCACCGAAATCGTACGCTATATATATAAAGGTGTAAAACAACTGAAGCCGTGGGTCAAAGTAAGCACATGTCCGGTCGGAAAGTATCGAGATACCTCACGTTACTCCTCACGTGGTTGGAATGCCTTCCATACCGTCTATCAGGATGTGCAGGGATGGTTGGGAGAAGGCATACAGGATCAGGTTTATCCCATGATGTACTTCCGCGGCAACGGGTTCTATCCTTTTGCCCTCGATTGGAAGGAACAATCCAACGGACGGCAGGTCATCCCCGGCTTAGGCATTTATTTTCTGGACCCCAACGAAGGAAACTGGACAGTGGACGAAGTGGAACGCCAGATCCATTTCGTACGCACTCACAAGTTAGACGGAGAAGGTCATTACCGGGTGAAATACCTGATGGACAACACACAGGAACTGTACGACATCCTGACTGAAAAGTATTACACAGCCCCTGCCCTGCAACCACCCATGACGTGGATAGACAGCATACCGCCTACCGCCCCCACCGCACTGAAAGTGGAAGAACTGAAAGAAGGCTACTGGAAACTCAGCTGGCAACCCGGCACCGACAATGACCCACGCAATGCACCCACCTACGTGGTTTACGCATCCGACACTTACCCTGTCGATACCAGTCGCCCCGAGAACATCGTGGCACAGCGCATACAAGGGACAGAATATATCTATGCCCCCATACTGCCCTGGACTGTGAAACATTACTTCGCCGTCACCGCCATGGACCGGTGTGGAAACGAAAGCCGGACAGCAGCCGAATCCTACAGTTCTACCCGATGAACCTCGTCCACTCCGTTGATACGCCCAATGGATGCAATGACGTTCTGCAGCTCGCTGAAGGAATGAACCGAAAAATTAATGGTACAGTCGGCAATCTCGTCAACAGTCACCGTATTCAGGCTGGAGATGGAAAGCTTCATGCCATTGGTGATGCAATCCACCAGATCGATCAACAAATGATATCGATCGACGGCACGCACATTGATACGTACAGGATAGAGCACATCCTTATCTTCGGGAAAATCGACCGAAACAATGGAATCGCCGTCCTGTGATGCCTGACGGATAGCCACAGCACAATCGCGCTTGTGAATGGTAACCGTACCATCTACCTCCCTGAAGCCTATAACCTCATTGCCCGGCAACGGATGACAGCTCAGACAACGGTTCTTGGGAATGGACTTTACCTGTCCCAGATAAGATCGCAAAAAACTCTTTGCCTTATAGGTCTGAACACAGTCGAGCCAGTCGGGACGAGGTACAAAATCCGGATTGGTTCCTACTTCCACACAATCACCATGATGCAGTTCGGTCTTGACAGAACACAACTTCCCGTTCACCTTGGCATACTGGGCATGCGAACCGATCGAATTATGTAACTCGAATGCAAAATCAAGCACCGTAGCCCGTTGCGGAAGATTGATGGGCTTACCTTGAGGAGTGAAAACGGTAATGTCTTCATTGTAAAGCGAACTTACTACACTATCCATAAACCAACCCTCGGCAGTCTGGCTGGCAGCGTCCTTCAACAGAGCACGGAACTTGGCAATCCAGTTGTCCCATGCCCCTTCCATCCTTTCGACGGCACAACCCAACTTGGAATTAAGCACCATACGCTCGGATGAAATGTGAATTTCCTCCCAAATGCCATGTTCGCTAAGCAGACGGATGTGGAAGCTCTGGTAACCGTTCTCCTTGGGCGAATCGATGAAATTGACAATACTGCCCGGCTTCTCCTTGAAGCGGTCGGTCAGAATAGAGTAGATGTGCAGACAGATTTTCTTTTCATCCTCTTCGCGCTCAGCCGGATAAATCAGCCGGACTACATGGCGGTAATCCAAGTGCTTAAAGTCGCGACCGGTGGACTGTATTTTCCGCCAGATGCTGTAAGGCATACGATAACGCACCTCTGTACGAGCCTGAATGCCATTACGACGCAGCAATTCCAGCATTTCGCCGGTAAAGGCTTCCAGTCGCTGGCGGTCCTCCGCCTTGTCGGCCTCAATGGCCTGCTCCAGTTCCTGATACTCCAACGGGCAACGATAGCGAAGACTCAGGTTCTCCAATTCACGGCGAATGCCATACAATCCCAAGCGGTTGGCAAGCGGTGCATAGAAGTAGTCGGTTTCGCCGGCAATCTTCATCTGCTTCTCAGGGCGCATACTGTCTAACGTACGCATATTGTGCAGACGATCGGCAAGCTTGATAAGGATAGCACGGATGTCATAGTGCAGCGAGTCGAGCATCTGCTTGAAGTTTTCGACCTGCTTGGAGGTTTCATACTGTTTTTTTTTCTGTTTCGTCACCACTCTGACTAAGTAGGCTACATCCGGTCCGAAACGTGCCTTGATATCATCAAGTGTAAATGCCGTGTCTTCGGCCACGTCGTGCAAGAACGCGGCAATCACCGGATTGGGCCCCAACTGCAGCTCTTCGGCCACAATACGCGCCACAGCCACCGGATGGATGATGTAAGGCGCACCGCTTTTACGCTTCTGTCCGGCATGGGCTTCGCGGGCAAACTCAAAAGCATCCTTAATACGCAAACGGTCTTCTGCCGACACGTTCCGTCGGTCCATTACGGACAGAATGCTTTCCAACTGTCCGTTGATTAATTTATCATAGTCTTCCATGGGTAATGTTTTACAGTAGTCAGGAAAATTCCGGCTGCCATATGCAAAAATAATAAAAAGAAAGAAAAAATAAAACTATAAAAGCATTTTTTCTGAATATTCCGAACAACAAGCCAACCTATTCCTCTACCTTGACGTAAGCCCTATAACGACTTTCTTCACCAACAGGCACCAATGGCAGATAGCCGGACGCCAACCTGCCGTCGCGTATCACAGCCGGCGAACTGCGCTCGTCGGCCTCGTGCGCCTGATGTAAGGCGGCTGAATCGGAGAAATACTCCACACGAAAATACCCGCATCCGGCAGGTAACATAATACGGTCGGCAAAAAGGTGTGCCACTACTCCCATGTTCATGCGCAAATTCACCTCCACGCAAGGAAAAACACGATACTCACTGTCCCCTGCATTCCCCACATCGCAAATCATCATGTCCACGCCCATAAACCCTTTGTATGCACTGCCATAACACAATGTCAGCTCTTGACGCAAGCGGGTACATACCAGTTGCCAAGCTGCCAAAGGGACAAAACGAAGAATCTGCCGTTCGATCTCTTCATCGGACAGTAATCGGTTCCCCGAATAAGCTCCTCTATCGTCCGTATCGAACAAGGAATAACCGATGAAAGCCACGTTTCCCTGTCCGTCGGACAGATATTCCAACGCAAAATCCAATACCTTATTATATATAGGAAATGCTGTCAGAAATCCCTGCTCACGGATAACACGCGCACAGCGGTCAGCAACAGATTCCGTAAAACCGCTGCGACACCATAACAAACCTTTTCCACTGCCCGACCAAGGAGCCTTGAACACACAACCTCCCTGTCTGTGTACATAGTCGCTACATGCCTGCACGTCAGACAGAACCGCACCACTGCCACAACAGAAAGGAAGCCCCGCCAAGGATTCTAAAACCTGCAACGCCACGTCACGACCCATCAAAGTCCGCCAATGTGCCAGTTCCTCTGTTGTCGGCAACACATCTGATTTTAGCCCTGACTTCAGCAGTGCCTGACGTAATGCCAGATTCCATCCCCATGGACGAATCCGCACCGATGACAGGTTCGGCAAACTGCTCCACGGAACAACCTCTACATCCAACTGAAAAAGCCGCTGCATCTGCCTCAGAAAAGCCTCATCGACAACTTCGCCTACCAGAACAAAACTTCCCGGCTGGGAATACCACAAAGGAAGCAAGGCCAAATCATTGGCCATACGCCTTATAGAAGCCGGTGCAATGTAATGTGCGCTGTTATCAGCAAGTGCCATATCGGCATCGGGATTGAAAAGATGAAGTTCCATAATACCTACTGTCCTATCGGTTTGGGGACGAAAGATAAGAATTAATCTCCAATATTTTGCTATCTCCACTTTGCAAATCTATAAAAAAGATATATCTTTGTCGCCTGATAAATATGGAATGTAAAGCAT
This sequence comes from uncultured Bacteroides sp., assembly GCA_902472795.1. Lineage (GTDB taxonomy): Bacteria > Bacteroidota > Bacteroidia > Bacteroidales > Bacteroidaceae > Bacteroides. The sequence continues at coordinate 26,672 of CABROZ010000008.1, forward strand.
GGAAGCATTTTATCGTACACACGCTTATCTGGTAGAGCATACCAACGCTCCTGTCCGCCGTGACCTGATGGACGAGATCGACTGGAACGACCGTCTCATCGGCATCAAAGGCACCCGCGGTGTAGGCAAAACCACTTTCCTGCTGCAATATGCCAAAGAAAAATTCGGTACCGACCGTTCCTGCCTGTTCATCAACATGAACAACTTCTACTTCTCGGGACATAGCCTGGTCGATTTTGCCTACGAGTTTCAACGTCGTGGAGGGAAAGTGTTGCTGATTGACCAGGTATTCAAACACCCCGACTGGAGCCGGGAACTCCGGACATGCTACGACCGCTTCCCTAACCTGAAAATAGTATTCACCGGTTCATCGGTCATGCGCCTGAAAGAGGAGAACCTCGAACTGCGCGATGTAGTAAAAAGCTACAACCTGCGCGGATTCTCCTTCCGCGAATTTCTGAATCTGCAAACGGGAATGAAATTCCATGCCTATACGTTGGAAGAAATCCTGAGCAGTCACGAACAGATAGCCAAAGGCATCCTGTCGAAAGTACGCCCGTTGGATTATTTTCAGGACTATATCCACCACGGATTCTACCCGTTCTTCCTCGAAAAGCGAAATTTTTCGGAAAACCTGCTGAAAACGATGAACATGATGGTGGAAGTAGATATCCTGCTTATCAAACAAATCGAGCTGAAATATCTCTCAAAAATAAAAAAATTGTTATATTTGCTGGCCGTAGATGGGCCAAAGGCCCCAAACGTCAGCCAACTGGCAAACGACATACAGACATCGCGTGCCACGGTGATGAACTACATCAAGTATCTGGCAGATGCGCGCCTTATCAACATGGTCTATCCGAAGGGAGAAGAATTTCCCAAAAAACCGTCGAAGATAATGATGCACAACCCCAACCTGATGTATTCCATCTATCCGGTAAAGGTAGAAGAGCAGGATGTGCTCGACACATTCTTCGTAAACACCATGTGGAAAGACCATAAGGTGAACAAGGGCGATAAGAATGCCTCGTTCATGGTGGATGAAGTTATGCCGTTCAAAATATGTCCGGAAGGCATGAAGATAAAGAACAACCCCGGTATCACCTACGCCCTGCACAAAGCAGAGATAGGACGGAACAACCAGATACCGCTATGGCTGTTCGGATTTTTATATTGATTCGGTTGACAAGATGACAAGTCAACGAGTCAACAAAGGGCGAGTCTCAAGGGAACAGGACAAAGAGGCGTATATAAAAAGTAAGCCTCGTAGCCTCGTCAACCTGTCAACTCGTCAACTAAAAAAGAAAAAGATTTTTTTACTTTATAAAACTCATTTAGTTATGACTAAACAGAAAAAATTCATCACTTGTGATGGTAACGAAGCCGCTGCACACATCTCGTACATGTTCTCCGAGGTAGCAGCCATCTACCCCATCACCCCGTCATCCACGATGGCTGAACACGTGGACGAATGGGCTGCCGCAGGTCGCAAAAACATCTTCGGCGACACAGAATTGGTTCAGGAAATGCAGTCGGAAGCCGGTGCTGCCGGTGCCGTACACGGCTCACTGCAGGCAGGTGCGCTGACTACCACCTACACTGCTTCTCAGGGTCTGTTGCTGATGATCCCCAACATGTATAAGATTGCCGGTGAAAACCTGCCCTGTGTATTCCACGTATCTGCACGTACACTGGCCAGCCACGCTCTGTGTATCTTCGGCGACCATCAGGATGTAATGTCCTGCCGTCAGACAGGCTTCGCCATGCTGGCCGAAGGTTCTGTACAGGAAGTGATGGACCTCGCCGGTGTTGCCCACCTGGCTACACTGAAGGCACGCGTACCGTTCATCAACTTCTTCGACGGTTTCCGTACATCACACGAAATCCAGAAGATTGAGAAGCTCGACAACGAAGACCTCGCTCCGCTGATCGACCAGGAAGCTTTGGCTGAATTCCGTAGCCGCGCCATGAACCCCATGACTCCGGTAGCACGTGGTATGGCCGAAAATCCTGACCACTTCTTCCAACACCGCGAATCTTGCAACCGCTTCTATGACGCCGTTCCTGAAATCGTAGAAGACTACATGAAGAAGATCAGCGAAATCACCGGCCGTAACTATGGTCTGTTCGACTACTACGGTGATCCGGAAGCAGAACGCGTCATCATCGCCATGGGTTCGGTTACCGAAGCTATCCGCGAAGTCATCGACTATCTGCGCGCCAAAGGCGAGAAAGTCGGTCTGGTAGCCGTTCACCTCTACCGTCCGTTCTCTGCCAAGCACTTCCTGGCAGCTGTTCCTAAGACTGCCAAGCGCATTGCCGTACTCGACCGTACAAAAGAACCGGGTGCCAACGGCGAACCGCTTTACATGGACGTTAAAGACTGCTTCTACGGACAGGAAAATACCCCGCTTATCGTTGGCGGACGTTACGGTCTGGGTTCGAAAGATACCACTCCGGCACAAATCTTTGCCGTTTACGACAATCTGTCATTGCCGACTCCGAAGAACCACTTCACCATCGGTATCGTAGATGACGTTACCTTCACTTCTCTGCCTCAGGAAGCCGAAATCGCCGTAGGTGGCGAAGGCATGTTCGAGGCCAAGTTCTACGGTTTGGGTGCTGACGGTACAGTAGGTGCCAACAAGAACTCAGTGAAGATTATCGGTGACAATACCGACAAACACTGTCAGGCATACTTCTCTTACGACTCCAAGAAGTCAGGCGGTTTCACTTGCTCTCACCTGCGTTTCGGTGATACGCCTATCCGCTCTACTTATCTGGTTAATACACCTAACTTCGTAGCTTGCCACGTACAGGCTTATCTGCACATGTACGACGTAACCCGCGGTCTGCGCAAGAACGGTTCGTTCCTGCTCAACACCATCTGGGAAGGCGAAGAACTGGCTAAGAACCTGCCGAACAAGGTGAAGAAATATTTCGCACAGAACAACATCACCGTTTACTACATCAATGCTACTCAGATTGCACAGGAAATCGGTTTGGGCAACCGTACCAACACCATCCTGCAGTCGGCATTCTTCCGCATCACAGGTGTTATCCCTGTTGACCTGGCTGTAGAACAGATGAAGAAGTTCATCGTGAAGTCTTACGGCAAGAAGGGCGAAGACGTAGTGAACAAGAACTATGCTGCCGTTGACCGTGGTGGCGAATACAAGCAACTTACCGTTGATCCTGCATGGGCTAACCTGCCAGACGACGAAAAAGCAGCCAACAACGATCCGGCCTTCATCAACGAAGTGGTTCGTCCTATCAATGCTCAGGACGGTGACCTGCTGCCGGTATCTGCCTTCAAGGGTATCGAAGACGGTACTTGGGAACAAGGTACTGCCAAGTATGAGAAGCGTGGTGTTGCAGCCTTCGTTCCGACTTGGAATGCCGAGAACTGTATCCAATGTAACAAGTGTGCCTACGTTTGTCCTCACGCTGCCATCCGTCCGTTCATCCTCGATGCCGAAGAGCAGAAGGGTGCCAACTTCACTCAGCTGAAAGCCGTAGGTAAGGTATTCGACGGCATGACCTTCCGCATGCAGGTGGACGTACTCGACTGTCTGGGTTGCGGCAACTGTGTTGACGTATGTCCGGGCAACCCGAAGAAGGGTGGCAAGGCCTTGTCAATGGTTCATCTGGAAAGCCAGATGGCCGAAGCAGACAACTGGACTTACTGCGTAGAACACGTAAAGAGCAAACAACACTTGGTGGACATCAAGGCCAACGTGAAGAATTCTCAGTTCGCTACTCCGTTGTTCGAGTTCTCGGGCGCTTGCTCGGGTTGCGGCGAAACTCCGTATGTGAAACTGATTTCTCAGCTCTTCGGCGACCGCGAAATGGTAGCCAACGCTACAGGATGTTCTTCCATCTACTCTGGTTCTGTTCCTTCTACTCCTTACACCAAGAACGAAAAGGGTCACGGTCCGGCTTGGGCTAACTCACTGTTCGAAGACTTCTGCGAATTTGGTCTGGGTATGGAACTGGCCAACGAGAAGATGCGCGAACGCATTGCCAAACTGATGAAGGAAGGCATCGAAAGCGAATCTACTCCGGCCGAATACAAGGCTATTTTCCAGGAATGGTTGGACAACAGCCTTGATGCCGACAAGACAAAAGACATCTACGAACGTATCGTTCCGATGCTCGAAGCTGCCAAGGACAAATGTCCGATCTGCAACGGCATCTACGGTCTGAAGCAATACATCGTTAAGCGCAGCCAGTGGATTATTGGTGGTGACGGTGCTTCTTACGATATCGGTTACGGTGGTCTCGACCATGTGATCGCCAGCGGTAAGGATGTCAACATCCTCGTTCTCGATACTGAGGTTTACTCCAACACAGGTGGACAGTCTTCTAAGGCTACTCCGCTGGGTGCTATTGCCAAGTTTGCTGCAGCCGGTAAGCGCGTACGTAAGAAAGACCTCGGTCTGATGGCTACTACTTACGGTTACGTTTATGTAGCACAGATCGCTATGGGTGCCGATCAGGCTCAGACTCTGAAGGCTCTGCGCGAAGCTGAAGCATATCCCGGTCCGTCACTCATCATCGCTTACGCTCCGTGTATCAACCACGGTCTGAAGGCCGGTATGGGTAAGAGCCAGGCTGAGGAAGAAAAAGCTGTTAAGTGCGGTTACTGGCACTTGTGGCGTTACAACCCGGCTTTGGAAGCTGAAGGCAAGAATCCGTTCACGCTGGATAGCAAAGAACCCGAATGGGAAGGCTTCAAAGACTTCCTGAAGGGTGAGGTTCGTTACGCATCGGTAATGAAGCAATATCCTGCAGAAGCTGACCAACTCTTCCAGGCAGCCGAGGACAACGCTAAGTGGCGTTACAACAGCTACAAGCGTCTGGCCCGCGAAAACTGGGGAGCTGAAGTAGCCGAATAAGCCAAATGCTCAGAAAAAGGAAGAAGGGGACCAGACGTGTCCCATTTCTTTCTGACAATATAGACAATCCCCTGTAAGGCACAACGACCTTGCAGGGGATTGCTATATAATAGAAGTCACACCAGCAAAATATCCATTATCTGTGCACTAACTGGTGCACTATTTTCTCCCTGCCGCAGCCTCTGTCCCACATCACTTTAAAAATGATAGGATCTGTACCGGGGAATTCAGTCCTATTCTGATTGGGCAATAACGCGCTATGAATAAAGGACATCCAACTCCATTCCACAGCGATAACCCTCGTCGTACAACTCCTTGAGTTTGTTCACGTCACGCTCGATGCGGTCCACCTGCACTGGCTGTTGCGGACGGATAACGACTGCCTTACCCTCCGTTTCCAACTGTTCGGCCAATGCCAACTGCTCGTTGTAAACCACACTGCGGCGATTGATGGCCTGACGCAACAACGGATATTTCCTATATATAAAAGAAGGAACACGCGTACCCTGAATCTTCTTGCGATATCCATAGTTACGGGTAAGCACCACCACAGCTTTCGTACACCCGTCGGCCAGTGCATGTGCCAGCGGGATGCTGTCCACGATGCCGCCATCAAGCATCGGAATGCCGTCCACCCACGTAATGGGACAGACAAAAGGCAAACTGCTCGAAGCCCGGGCAATGTCCACTACCCTCTCCTTACTGTGCTTCTCCTCCAAATAGCAGGCCTCACCCGTCAGGCAATTGGTTGTCACCATGACGTAGCGGGCCGGATTGTCGAAATATGCCTGATAATCATAAGGAACGATGTGTTCGGGAAATTCGTGGAACAACAGGTCAAAGTCCATGATATTGTGCTTGGTCCACAGATACTTCAGGCCGATATAATGATATTTCTCCAGCATTTCGATGTTGCTGAATCTGGCCCTTCCACGTTGTCCCGACATATAGGAAAGCCCGTTACAGGCTCCTGCACTGACTCCGATGACATACGGGAAACGGATGCCCCGATCCATAAAGCTGTCGAGCACACCGCAGGTAAACACCCCTCGCATGCCTCCACCTTCAAGTACCAGACCGGTATGGGAGTCTATTTGTATGGTTGTTTTCATATCTTCTATCGAATTAACGGTCAAAGATAGCTTTTGTTAGTGATATTCTCACTATATTTGCCACCGGTAACAGAAAATTCCAACTAAATTAATCATGATGAAAAAAACTATCCTCATTGCCGCACTGGCTCTCGTGGCCTTCGACATGTCGGCCAAGAAGAAGACCGAACCCAAAGAAGAGGGTTTCGTGTTCACCACAGTGAAAGAAAATCCCATCACCAGTATCAAGAACCAGAACCGTTCGAGCACATGCTGGAGCTTCTCCAGCCTCGGATTCCTCGAAAGCGAACTGTTGCGTTTGGGCAAAGGTACGTACGACCTGTCTGAAATGTTCGTGGTTCACCATACGATGGTTGACCGTGCCGTCAACTACGTACGCTATCACGGCGATGCATCCTTCTCGCCGGGCGGAAGCTTTTACGACATCATGTACTGCATGAAGAATTACGGCCTTGTACCTCAGGAAGCCATGCCGGGCATCATGTATGGCGACTCGCTGCCCGTACACAACGAACTCGACGCCGTAGCCGGCGCTTATGTACAAGCCATCGGCAAAGGCAAGTTCAGCAAGCTGACTCCGGTCTGGAAGAATGGCATCAGCGCCATTTACGATACTTACTTAGGCAAATGCCCCGAAACGTTTACTTATCAGGGCAAGCAATACACTCCGAAGAGCTTCGCCGAAAGTTTAGGCATCAATCCGGACGACTATGTATCGTTGACGTCATATACACACCATCCGTTCTACACGCAGTTTGCCATCGAAATCCAGGACAACTGGCGCAACGGCCTGTCCTACAACCTGCCGATTGACGAACTGATGGCCGTTATGGACAACGCCATCCGCACAGGATACACCTTTGCCTGGGGTAGCGACGTCAGCGAACAAGGCTTTACCCGCGACGGTATTGCCGTAATGCCCGACGCTGCACGCGGCGCCGAACTGACCGGTTCGGACATGGCACGCTGGACAGGCATGACAGCTGCCGACAAGCGCAAGGAACTGACCAGCAAACCGCTGCCCGAGGTCAACGTCACTCAGGAAATGCGCCAGATTGCTTTCGACAACTGGGAAACGACCGACGACCACGGCATGGTGATCTACGGCATTGCCAAGGACCAGAACGGAAAAGAATACTTCATGGTGAAGAACTCCTGGGGACTGAGCGGCAAGTACAAAGGCATCTGGTATGCATCGAAAGCTTTCGTGGCATACAAGACGATGAACATCCTGGTGCACAAGGATGCTATACCTGCCGAAATCAAAGCCAAACTGGGAATCAAGTAATCCCCTGAACCAATCTCATAATCAAAAAGGAGAGCCGTCAACGAGCTCTCCTTTTTTTATTTCTGAAGCCGGAAGTATAAACGAAAGATAAATAAACACATCTTTAATCATTATTAATCAAAACATAAGCAGTAAAAACGGGAGTTATTTGTTTCTATAATCAGAAGCGGGAAGCCGAATGGGGCCTGCACCCACAAACCACCCCATGGCCACCTCGCCGAAACTAAACAATGTATTGAACAATGAAAAGACTGACATTCATGCTGACGCTGTTCCTGCTTATGCTGACAGGAAGCGCAGCCGCACAAGAAGAAACCCGGGAACTGACCCGTGAAGAAAAGAAAGCCCTACAGGCCGAAATAGACAGTTTGCAATTTGCCGAAGCCGCACGCGCCCTCAACAACCGGGCCTTTACGCTGGAAGCAGACAAAGTAGTCTTCAAATACGGACAAACAGCCTATGTGACTTCCAACACCAACTTCGTATCCGTCAAGGACAACCATGCCGTCGTACAAGTAGCCTTCAACATTCCCGTTAGCGGACCTAACGGACTGGGAGGCGTCACCGTAGAAGGCAGCTTCTCGGATTATGACCTGAAGACAGACAAAAAGGGCAACATGATGCTTACCCTCAACGTGGTCGGTGCCGGCATCTCTGCACGGGTCGATATCACCCTCTACAACGGCAACAACAAGGCTACGGTAAACATCACCCCCAACTTCAACTCCAACCGCATGACACTGAGCGGTGTCATCGTCCCGCTGGAAAAAAGCAGCATATTCAAAGGCCGCTCCCTCTGATACGGAAAGAGACAAAACAAACACATCCGGGAAAGCCTGACCGTACAGCGCTTTCCTTCATTTTAATAAACCAAACCAGAAAATTATGAAAAAGATTTTGTTATTGGCATGCATGGCATTTGCCATCATGTCGTGCGAAAAAGATCCGGACATGAATCAACTGGACAGTGATATGGTGGTCTATACCGACCATGACGACGAAACCGACTTCGGCCAGTTTCAGACCTACTTCCTGCCCGACAGCATCTTGGAAGCCGGAAGCTACCGCGCTACTTATTGGAAAGACGAGAATGCCCAGAGGCTGATCAAAGCCGTAGAGAACGAAATGAACAGCCGCGGCTACCAACGCATCACCGACCCTGAACTGAAAGACCAGGCCGACCTGGGCGTACAACTGTCGTACGTCGCAGAGACCACCCACGTCGTCAGCGGAGGCTACTGGAGCGGATGGTGGGACTATGCCTACTGGGGCCCGTGGTGGGGAGGATGGTACTATCCCTACACCGTCAGCTACAGCTACAACACCAATACCTTGATCATGGAAATGGTTGACCTGTCGCACAGCGGTACCGAGAATGCTCAACTGCCCGTCGTATGGTATGCCGACGCTTCGGGCTACCAGTACAGTTCCAAGTACAACATCCAACTGATGACCGAAGCCATCGGTCAGGCTTTCGAGCAATCACCCTATATCCAATCCAACAAATAAGAAACGGAGGTAAGCAATGAAAACATCTATACATACACTGATAAAGACCGTGACCGTGGCCGGCTGCATGCTTTTGGGCATCGCCCTGCAAGCGCAAGCACGCCCACATCACCCTGAACGCAAGTTTCACCTCACGATAGACTGGCAAATGAACGCCCCGCTGAACACCGACTTTGCCGACAAACTCAGCGGATGGGGCATGAACTTCGAAGGCATGTACGACATCACGCCCCGCCTTTCGGCAGGAGCCTTTGTATCGTACCACACGAACCACCAGTACGTCGATCGGCAGACACTCGTGTTATCGCCAACCGAAAGCCTTACCACCGACCAGCAGCGGTCGGCCTTCCAGTTGCCCTTCGGAGCCGCCATCGACTACACACTCTGCCCCCGCTCGCAGGTCAGCCCCTACATAGGAGCCAAATTAGGAGCCATGTTTGCCCGCTACACCACGTATTTCGGCACACGCGGCCTCTACGACAAGTCATGGGGATTCTACGCTTCGCCCGAAATCGGTCTGAAGATTTATCCTTCAAAGCATAAGCACTGGGGATTCCACATAGCCGGATTCTACAGCTATGCCACCAACCATACGGCAACATTGACCGGCGACATCGACGGCCAAAGCAATGCCGGCTTCCGCCTCGGTGTCATCTTCTGACCATTGGTTCCGACAGTTTCAAACCTGTAATAGATTCCTATAGAGCAATGCCCGCACTTCTTCTGCACAAGAGGAAGGCGGGCTTTTTGCATGTCAGAAGTCCGTACCGCCTTCCCCATACTACCGACGTACGTAGCATCTATGTACGGTCTTTCTTTGTCCTTTCCCTTACTTACGTTTCATCTCGCGGCGCGAGATGTACATCCTGCGTGCCGGGATATGCATCTCACGTGCCGGGATGTACAACCCGGCAGCCAAGACGAAAGCCAAACACTGGCAATGTACCAAGCAAAGTGCCGCAACCGACCAAAGAAATTGCTCAGTTCCATCTGCTTTGTGCATTTTCTGCTCCTATTCCTTGCCAAACCCGACACTTTCAGTAAATTTGCAAGCTGATAGCCAATTGCATACCCTGACGGGGACACGCCTCAGGCCCT
>CABROZ010000009.1 GCA_902472795.1 uncultured Bacteroides sp.
CGAAAAGCTGGGCCTGCCGCAAGTGACCTATGTCGAGGAAATCGAAGAAGTGAAAGACGGACACATCCGTGTGAAACGCCACATCGACGGCGGCGTGGAGACCGTAGAAGGCCCGCTGCCCATCGTCCTCACCGTGAACGGTAGCGCCGCCCCCTGCCGTCCGCGCAACGCCAAGTTAGTGCAGAAGTACAAACGCGCCATGGGCGGACAGGAGAAAGCAGCCCTGACCAAAGACGGCAACACACTGCCCTATGCTTCGCTCTACGAGCAACGCCCCTACCTGAACATCACGGAGTGGAGCGTGGCCGACGTCAACGGCGACACCAAGCAATGCGGCCTCAGCGGCTCGCCCACCAAGGTGAAGAAGATCGAAAACATCGTCTTCCAGGCCAAAGAGAGCAAGACCCTGACCGGCAGCGACGCAGATGTAGAGAACCTGATTGTAGAACTGATTGCAAATCATACGATTGGATAATAAGACTATGAACAACGTATTTGTATATTGTGAGATGGACGGCTGCCATGTTGCCGACGTCAGTCTCGAACTTTTGACCAAAGGCCGCAAGCTGGCCAACGAGCTGGGCTGCCAACTGGAAGCCATCTGCGCCAGCACCGGCCTCGAAGGTGTGGAAAAACAAGTGTTGCCTTTCGGCGTGGACCGCGTACACGTGTTCGACGCTCCGGGCCTCTTCCCCTATACTTCCCTGCCCCACACATCCATCCTTGTCAACCTGTTCAAGGAAGAAAAGCCTCAGATCTGTCTGATGGGTGCCACTGTCATCGGCCGTGACCTCGGCCCGCGTGTATCTTCGGCCCTGACCAGCGGACTGACCGCCGACTGTACGCAGCTGGAAATCGGCAGCCACGAGGACAAGAAAGTAGGCAAGACGTACGAGAACCTGCTCTACCAGATCCGTCCTGCTTTCGGCGGCAACATCGTGGCCACCATCGTCAATCCCGAACACCGTCCGCAGATGGCTACTGTCCGCGAAGGCGTGATGAAGAAAGAAATCCTCGACCCCGACTATCAGGGCGAAGTGATCCGTCACGACGTGGCCAAGTACGTGCCCGAAACGGACTACGTAGTCAAGGTCATCGACCGCCACGTAGAAAAGGCCAAACACAACCTGAAGGGTGCTCCCATCGTAGTGGCCGGAGGTTATGGCATGGGTTCGAAGGAAGGCTTCGACATGCTGTTCGAACTGGCCAAGGAACTCCACGCCGAAGTAGGTGCCAGCCGTGCCGCCGTCGATGCCGGCTTTGCCGACCACGACCGTCAGATTGGCCAGACCGGCGTAACGGTTCATCCCAAGCTGTACATCGCCTGCGGTATCTCCGGCCAGATCCAGCACATCGCCGGCATGCAGGATGCGGGTATCATCATCTCCATCAACAACGACGAGAATGCCCCCATCAACGCCATCGCCGACTATGTCATCAACGGAACGGTGGAAGAGGTAATTCCTAAAATGATTAAGTATTATAAGAAGAACAGTAAATAATCACAATATATCTTGCAGTCATGAGACGTCTTTTCTTAGTTTTCTTCTTTGCTTTAGCCAGTGTTTCCATGCAGGCGCAACAAGATACCCTTTATCTTGACGCACAACAAAATGTTATCAAGAAAAAGGCCAAAGCCTCCTCATGCGCATTGGTACAAGAAGAAAGCAAACAAAAGACAACGGTATTTTTCTATACACTGAATGGGAAACTTACACAAAGCAGTGAGTACAGCAAATTCAAGAAACAAGCCTCTTCTCGTATACTGCATGGAGAAACACATTACAAATTCTCTGGCAGTACGCAGGATAGCCTATTTGTGTTCTACACCAATAACCGCCGAAACGGATTAGCAACATACTATTACCTAGACGGAGCAATCATGGCACAAGGGCAATACAAAGATGGCATGCTAAATGGATTGCTGCAACAATTCTACCCCAACGGAAAAACAAAACGCCAGGAAATCTATAAAGACGATGTTTCCCAAGGGGGAAGTTTTTTGTCGGCTGAAGGTACTCCACTCGAATTTATACCTTTCTACAAGAGAGCTGAATATGCAAACGGAATCAATGGATTGATTCAAGTTATCAGTCACAACATGAAGCTTTCTAAAGGTCTGATAGAGTATATGGCAGACAATAAATTGTATAAGTTAACTGCAGATATCGGCATTTGGATTGATCCAAAAGGAAAAGTAACAGACCTGTGTATTCTTCGTACAGATGATCCAAAATTCAATGAAGAATGTTTTGACCAAGTCCTACCAGCTTTGGAAGGCCAAACCTTCACTCCAGGTATGATAGATGGTAAACCTGTACAAACACTTTTCTTCATCAAGGATATAATGTGTTCCATTTCACCTGCAAGATAAAACAATAAAGTTTTAACAATTATGGCAAACTTTTATACCGAACATCCGGAACTCAAGTACCACTTGAACAACCCGTTGATGGAACGTATCTGCGAACTCAAGGAACGCGGATATAAAGACAAGGATGAGTACGACTACGCGCCGCAGGACTATGCCGACGCTATGGACTCATACGACAAAGTATTGGAAATCACCGGCGAGATTACCGGCGAAGTGATTGCCGCCAACGCAGAAGGCGTAGACGCAGAAGGTCCTCATTGTGCCAACGGCCGTGTGGAATATGCCAGCGGTACAAAGCAGAACCTCGACGCTATGGTGAAGGCTGGCCTGAACGGTATGACCATGCCGCGTCGCTACGGTGGTCTCAACTTCCCCATCACTCCCTACACCATGTGTGCGGAGATCGTGGCTCAGGCCGATGCCGGTTTCGGCAACATCTGGTCGTTGCAGGACTGTATCGAAACGCTGTACGAATTCGGTAACGAAGACCAGCACAGCCGTTTCATCCCCCGCATCTGCGCCGGCGAAACCATGTCTATGGACCTGACCGAGCCCGATGCCGGCTCCGACCTGCAGAGCGTCATGCTGAAAGCTACCTACGACGAAGCCAATCAGTGCTGGCGTCTGAACGGTGTGAAGCGATTCATCACCAACGGCGACGCTGACCTGCACCTCGTACTGGCTCGTTCCGAAGAAGGTACACACGACGGCCGCGGCCTCTCCATGTTCATATACGACAAGCGCGACAGCGGTGTGGACGTACGCCGCATCGAAAACAAGCTCGGTATCCACGGTTCCCCCACCTGCGAATTGGTTTACAAGAATGCCAAGGCCGAACTTTGCGGTGACCGCAAGCTGGGTCTGATTAAATACGTAATGGCGCTGATGAATGGTGCCCGTCTGGGTATCGCCGCACAGTCAGTCGGACTCAGTCAGGCAGCCTACGACGAAGGTCTGGCCTACGCCAAGGATCGCAAGCAGTTTGGCAAAGCCATCATCGAGTTTCCTGCCGTTTACGACATGCTGTCCACAATGAAAGCCAAGCTTGATGCCGGCCGCTCGCTGCTCTACCAGACATCGCGCTACGTCGATATCTACAAGGCCCTGGACGACATCGCCCGCGAACGCAAGCTGACTCCGGAAGAACGTCAGGAACAGAAGCGCTTCGCCAAGATGGCTGACGCCTTTACTCCGCTGGCCAAGGGTATGAACTCGGAATATGCCAACCAGAACGCTTACGACTGTATCCAAATTCACGGCGGTTCGGGCTTCATGATGGAGTATGCCTGCCAACGCATTTACCGCGATGCCCGCATCACCAGCATCTACGAAGGTACCACCCAGTTGCAGACGGTGGCCGCCATCCGCTACGTGACAAACGGCACTTACGCCTCCATCCTGCACGAGTACGAACAAATCCCGTGCAGCGAGGCCATGCAACCCCTGATGGACCGCGTGAAGGAAATGACCAACAAACTCGAAGCCTGCACTGCTGCCGTAAAGGAAGCCCAGAACCAGGAATTGCTCGACTTCACCGCACGCCGCCTCTATGAGATGGCAGCCGACTGCGTGATGTCGCAGCTCATCATCCAGGATGCTACAAAGGCTCCCGAACTCTTCGCCCAATCGGCACAGGTTTATGTCAACTACGCCGAAGCCGAAGTAGAAAAGCACTTCAACTTCATCCGTAAGTTCAAGGCCGAAGAGCTGGAAAGCTATCGCAAGTAATCCAGAAGGATCACAACATACTATATATAAGGAAGAGATTATTCCTGCCAAAGGGAATAGTCTCTTTCTTTTTTCTAACCACACAATTCACAAAAATAATAACCCAGAACTTACCTAATACTCCTTTAAAAAGCCGATATTTGCACCCAAATATTCAATCTGAAAAGAATAAATCCGATACAGAGCCATGAAAACCCATTATATCTTTCTCTCGGTCCTTCTCAGTATGCTGATGACAACCGGCTGTCAATGGACCTCCAAGCCGACGGCGCCCGAACTGACGTTCCACAACGAATGCCTTAGCCCCTTGCCCGCCCCGCCCCGTAATCAAGGGCAGGCAGAAAGCTGCTGGGGATACTCTATGACCGCCCGTCTGGAAAATCTGCTGATGCAACGCGGCGATACAATTGCCCTTTCCCCCTGGTTCATCACACGGAAAGCCTACGAAGAAGCTGCCCTCCGCGCCTGGCAGGACAAAGCCCGCAAGGTTTCTATCCGTGGAATGGGACATACCTTTCTATCACTGGCCGGACGCTATGGCATCGTTCCACAAGACGAATATCCCTGCCGCCCGCGTACCCGACTGAAAGATATGAACAGCGAACTGGCCGACCTTCTGAAACAACATCGTAAAGACACGGACAACGGCAAACGCTTCCTGCAAGAAGTCAACGCCATACTCGACCGCTACATGGGTACACTGCCCGAACAAGTACTGACAGACAGCCTCTCCCTGTCGCCACTGGAATATTACCACCGACTGACCACCGGCATGCCCGACGTAAAACGCCTGACCAGCTTCCAATACACACCCTATAACCAGGAATTGGTACTGGACTATCCCGACAACTACGAACGGAAAAACTTCCTGAACCTGCCCCTCGACTCACTCTGCCACATAGCCGAACAGACAGTGAAGAAAGGAGGAACCGTAGTATGGGAAGGCGACACAAGCAACAACGGCTTCTACTGGCGCGAAGGATTGGCCATCTGGCACGGCACTCCCGTCAGTCCCGACGACCGCGAAAACAATTACCGCCGTAGCCATTTGGATGACAACCACACCCTGCTGCTCGTAGGATGGGCAACGGACAACGAAGGCCGTCCCTACTTCGTAGCACAGAACTCGTGGGGAACGAACAACCGCTACCACGGACTGATGTACATGAGCCTCGACTACTTCCGGATGTGGACTGTAGCTCTGTTCCTCTAACGAAAAAAGACAGCCGCATATGAACCTTATCAGAATCGCAAGGTCATCTGCAGCCGTCTTTATAATCTTAGCCCTGCAAAATGGAATTTAGTATGTCAACGCCTCTTCATGATACGTGTCAAAACATGGATAATGTTCCAACGGACGAGGCTGACAGAAGTCTATGCCGTCGAATATCGGATTGGGAGCAGCAGCCTGAGGCAGGATGAGATTGACCTTGGCATCCTCACCTTCGAGACGTACATCGAACTTTCCATTCTTATACGTATAATATAATGTACCACGGCCTATCTTGACTGAAGTCTGCAATTCAGTGATATCAGCCGGTAACTTGGGCTCGACGGTCACCGTACCACTCATCAGGTCGGGACGGATGCCGAGGAAGTACTGGTACCACACACGCAGTTGTTCGGAGTTGCTCCACGCTTGCAGGAAAGTACCCGAACGCCCTGCCCACGAGTGTCCCTCACGCGGATGGGCATCGGCGTTTTCGCTAAGACTGCCCACTGCACCTTCATGCAAGGCTTGTCGGTTCATGTTTTGGAAGAGTTTCCAAGCAGTCTCCTGCTGCCCATACTCTATCATGCGCTGCATGGCGATGCCGTTATTCCACAGCCAGACGGTACCATTGTGATAGGCATCATCTTTATGGTAGTAGTGCCAGTTCTCGTGCTGCGGATGGAACTGAAGATCCCACTGGGCCAGCGAAGCCACACCCCACGGATAAACCAGTTCTTCCCATACGCGACGGGTGACGCACTGCTTGAAATCCTCGTCGGCTATCAGGTCGAAACAATAAAGCTGATTGGGACGGTATTGCAGGTCGGGAGTGCCGTCAGCATTCAGGTGGTCGTAGATAAGAAGGCTATCCTTGTTGCAATAATCAGCCTCGAAGTTACGAGCCAGACGAACGGCTGCTTCGTGCCAGGCTCCGGCATGAGGTGCATCATCCATCAGACGAGCCAAGTGGGCACCAGCCTCCAGCTGTTTGTACCACAAATACTGAATGTCGTTGGCACGATTGCCGCGAGGTGAACCAGGGATGCCATTACGTTTCACGTCCATCCACGTGTCGGCATCAGCGTGCAGCAGGTAACCTTTCTCGTCCGTGTGATGGCGCAAGCTCTGGTCAATACTAAGAACGACAGAAGGATAAATGTCGCGAAGGAAACTGCGGTCGCCCGAATAGCGAAGGAGCTCTTCGGCCTCGATGACGTAGCGCGGCGTACCGTCGGCAGTATTGTAGAGAATACCCTCCAAATTGGCGCGATTGGGGATGCGCCCGCAAGTCACCGAAGTAGTATCACGATCCTGCAACTTGGCGAAATCCTTTAGTATGTCTTTCGTTACTTCAAACTGACCTGTGACAAGTGTAGCCCCCGGCATGGCGATAAACATATCGCGCCCCCAATACTCGTTGAACCAGGGCAGACCAGCATAAATGCCCTTACCCTGCTGCTCGGTAATCAGTTCGTCCATGGTCAGGGTTATCCAAGCCAAAGCTTTATCCAGTTCGGGCAGATTGGTATGCAGAGGATTGTTTTCGGTAATCAGACGATTCATGCGTGCCTTGCGCTGAGCCAGCCATTCCGCCCCTTCCTGCCGATAACCGGCGATGAGTGAGTCACAATGTGCCTCCGTGCCATAAGCAATGAGGAAACCTCCGGCGGATGCAGGTGCCTGCATACGGTTGCTGTTGAAGCTGATGCCAACGGGATTCAAAGGAACCACCTTTAACCGATTGTTCTCAGCCTCCTGTGGTGTGTAACAAAGTGCGTCAGTCTGTCGGTCGGCATCCTTCAGTAACGTTTCGTTCAGTGCGATGCCGATGCTGTCGCCCTGCACCTTATCCACAGCAATACTGAGCAATTCACGGTTGTCCACCATGGCCAATGTTTCGATTGCGACAGGCCAACGACGTACCAGTCGGTCGGGATAAACACAGACTTGCGATTCGCTCCTCAATAGAGGCTTTCCGTCCACTGTCAGCGCATAGTCCGACAGGATGCGACGTTTGGCCTGATTCCATCCGGCATACCAATCGATAGGCTCGTCCTGATGCGTACGTCCATACCAGTATCCCGCCTTCTTGTCGGTGTAGGAATACTCACGGTTTGCTTCGGGAATGACCTCCACACCCAGTTCATCAACTGTCAGTGCAGGAATGGAGGGTGTCTTGTCTGTCGCCCCGCATGACATCAGTGCGGGCACGGCCAGCAAAGTAAGAAAACGATGTTTCATAGCTTTTGATGGATATAAGTTTGTCCTTGTTTTTCTGTCTGCAATGATAGGCAAAAAACGGCAAACTTACAGCAATTCCGTATGCAAATTGCTCACCACCTGCCGGAAAACGTTTGCGACAAAGACGGAAAGAGCAATTTTATCTCCCTTTCCCCCAAGGCTATTACGGAGAAAATCGTATCTTTGTAATCGGAAAACAGATTAAAGAAAGGAGAACCGACGTATGAAAGCAACCATCTCAATGGAAAGCCTGTGGCAGACCATCCAGTCATTGTCGCCCAGGAATAAGAAGTGGCTGGCCGACAAGCTGATTGAAGACCTTCAGGAAGAAGAGGAGAGCATCGGCAAGGAAGAAATCCTGGCGGGGATTGATGCCGGACTGAAAGACATGAAAGCCGGCCGGACAAGAAGTTTTGATGATTTTATGAAAGAATGGAACAATGAAATATAAGATCAAAACTCAGTTAACATTTGAAAGAGAAGCCAAACGATTGGGCAAACGTTATCCGTCATTGAAAGCAGACATCCTATCACTTGGCAAAGACATTCTGACGAATCCCCACCTCGGCACCGACCTCGGCGGCGGCCTGCGCAAGATACGCATGGCCATCACCTCGAAAGGACGTGGGAAGAGCGGCGGGGCACGGGTCATCACCTTCACCGTAATCGTCGCAGTCGATGAAACGGAAATCAACCTGCTCTACATCTACGACAAGGCCGAGCGCGAGAACATCTCCCCGCACGAAATAGAAGAACTGCTACGTAAAAACGGGCTGGGGTAATCCCCGGCCCGTTCTGCACATAGGGCCAAAGGAGACAGAAGCTACTCCCGCTTGCCCCCTGCACCCTGTTGCCGCATTGCATTCTTTTCCTTAATTTTGCCCCAAACATTTTAAATGCAACATGAAACTATCCATTCAGACCAAACAATTATGGAAACGCCGATGCAGCATCGAACCCATGCAGATAGAATTGCCGGGCGAAACACCTCCAGATGTGCGAAGCCTCATCACCGCCATTGTCCGCCGGCAAGTGGAAGAGCACAATCAACGTCCCGGTGAAAACGATTTATTGAAATACCTCACGCAAGAGGAGATAGACGACCGCGCCGAGTCAGGCAAGGTGGACTTCGGTGTAAACTACAACGGGGAAAAGGCCTCCGCAGAGGCTGCCGTAAAGAATGCCCTGCAAGCGTACGAAGACGGTATCTTCCGCCTTTTTGTCAATGATGAAGAAGCCGGTACCGCTGACACCTCCCTCGTACTGAGAGAAGGGGACCGACTGACGTTTGTTCGCCTGACCCTGCTTTCGGGCAGGCTATGGTAAGTAGCCCCTATCCTGTACACCCCTCAATAAACCAACTGTATACAAAACCATGAAAACACTATTCTTTCAAAAAGAGCTCAACAAACAGGCAGACAGTTATCTGCAAAGCATCTACGATTACCGCAAACAAAACCTTGACCCGGAGAGTGCCCGGCTCTGCGCCGACTTCATAGACTACCACTGCGGAACGGTCGGTGTGGAAGTGCGGGACAGCCGTATTCTGTCCACATACCGACGCATCCTTTTGGAAGACGGCATCACCGACACAGCGAGGCTGATGGAAAGCCCCCGCCTGTCCAAGCTGATAACCTATCTGTTAGGCAGCGCAAACGCACGCTTGTTTGCCTACTATCTGAAACAAGAGGCACAGTGTACCTACACCCGCGGCTACTTCCGCCGCTCGCAGCGGTCGGCTAACGTGTTCCTGCACCTTGACCATATAGACAACGTCCTGACTTGCTTCCTGCGCTTCGCCGCCCTGGGGCTCACCACCCGGGAAATTGCCGAAGGCGGCAGCACGCCTCTGCTGCAGGAAGCCTTCAAAGACAACTGCCAGATGGACCGCACCGAATGGATGGCCGCCCACGTGGCCGCCGGCACGGAATCGGTGATAAGCGTCATCCGCGAAGCTCTGACCTGCGAAGACAACAGCCTCCTCCTGCAACGGTGCCATCTGGGCGCCATTGCCCGCAGCGGAAACCGCGAGCTGCTGGAACTGGAAGGCAAACTGCTCCTTGCCGCCCGACTTCAGGAAGGGTTGCGGCAAGCCATTCTGGAAACCATAGACGAGGGCATTGCCGAGAGCCACCTGTACATGCTCTCCGTCATCATGGACAACGACCTGCTGCGCTTCGCCTCCGTGAAGCGTGCCATCGCCGTATGGACGGGACTGGGCGAAACGACTGCCAAGGAAAAAATCTTTGATAAGACGATACAACTGATGTACCGTTTCCTGAACGACCGACAGCTGGCCCGCGAGTCCTTACAAAGCACCGACAGCATAGAACTATACATGGCCTTATGGTGTACCGGCTTCTACAACACCGACGAACTGGAGGGAAAAGTACCCCATCTCATTGTCAATGGAAAAAGCCACCAAGTACAAACGCTTTTCTACTACTTGAGAATCATCCAGTCGCCCCTGCTGACACAACGGCTCTGCAACTTAGGCGTGGAACACTGGCACGACGACCTCTCCGTCATGGCCGCCCTGCTTTCCTCTTACCTGGGAGGACTGTACTACAGCCGCTATCATATACAGCAAGAGGCTCCTCGTTGGGAAAACTACTTCAGCAGCCTCCAAGAAGCCCGGCAACAATACGAGTGGCTGAAAACCATCAGCCGGACTATGCCCGCTGAAAAGCGTTTTGAACCGTTCGTCTTTCCGTGGGACTACTGCGTCCTGAACCGTTCACTGGTAGCGGACAAGATGATACTCATTGCCTGGATGCTGAACGACGCTGCCCTGCTGGACGAACTTTGTGAGCTTGCGCCCACGATGCTGGACAGCAACTCACGCGACAGTTTTCTGCTGAGCATCATCCGGCAACCGTCCACGCCCCGGCAGGAGGCGTTTGTGCTGCAATCGCTCGCCGACCGTTCAGACAGCACACGTAAGGCTGCCCTCGATATAGTGGAGAAGATGACGCTCACGCCCGAACAATACCGCACACTGGAAGAGATGCTCCGCCTGAAGTACAGCGAAATGCGGGTGAGAATCATTCAAATACTGATGAAGCAGACAGACGACCGGCTGTCTGCCAGCCTGCAACGCCTGCTGACCGACAAGGTGGCCGAACGGCGGCTGGCGGGCCTGGACATCCTGCAAAAGCTACAACGCGAGCCACGCTATGCTTCCCTTTATGCTGAAGCCATGCCGCTGGTACGGCAGATTGCCCGTCCCTCCGACAAGGAAAAGGTCATGATAGACGCCCTTACGGGTAACGGCGGCACGGAACAGCAGTACACCCGAGCCAACGGATTCGGCCTGTACGACCCGGCTCTCACCTTCGAGCTTCCGACCATTCCACCCGACCAGGAATTAAACCTGGCGAAAATATTCTCCTTCATCACTTCGGGTGAAGCCATGAAGGTATTCGGAAAGTTGAACGACTACATCGGCCAACACAAGGACGACGAGTTCACGAACGAGTATGGGCAAATTCAATTAGTAGGAAACACCGTCCACAAGGACTGGCGCAGTACACATCCCCTTGAACGGGTAGCCCTGCCCGAACTGTGGACAGCCTTCTACGAGCAGGAAATAGGAAGTTACGAACATCTGTTGCTGATGCGCTTCATGCTGGAAAACAGGGATATCCCCGAAGAAGAAGAAGAAGAGGAGGAGGAGAAGAAGAAGGAAGAAGACACCAACAGCTTCCTTTCCCTCTTCAACAAATTGCTGGGCCGGCGCACTGCCGCCAAAGACGAAAGCCCTCACAACTTTCATTCCCTCTTCAACCGCATGTACGAGGACATCCCTTACCGCGGCCTGCAACACGCCGTCAAGGAAATGACCTACTACCACCAGATAGACACCATTATCGAGGCATTGGAAAGCGAATACAGGGACGACACCCTCTACCAGCGCATCTCGACAGCCCTGCTGGAACGCCTGCTGCCCCACCTCACCCCGGACAACATCATCCACAGCCAGCAGCGCACCGTCTGGCAGTACAACGAACAGCGCTATGACTACGAAACCGTCTGCCGGCCCATCCACGATGACAACTGCATGAAGTTCTGGTTGCTGACACCCCGCCAGCCCATTGACGACGCTCTCTTCACCCGATACTTCCTCATACGTTACCGCCTCTACCAACTGACCAACTACATGGAGCACACGCCGCCTCTGGCAAACACCGAGCCCTGTATGCGCAGCATGGACTTTGCCCGTGCCTGGATGCTGGGACTAATACCCGAAGGCGAAGTGTACCGCGAAATGATGGGACGCCTCACCTCGCCCGCCCGCATCGAAGGCATCACGATGGTGATGTACAACGGCTACCGCAATCCGCGCGAACGCGACGAATTCACCGACCTCGAAAGCCTCGACCTGTCAGCTTTCAGGCCGGTGGCGCAACGCATTGTAGACCGCATTCTGGACATCGAGCTGCACCGTGGCGACAGCGCCACCGAAGTGACGAAGCTGGCCAACCATCTGCGCCGCATCTATGGCAGCAAACGGCTGATACAGACTCTGCAAGCCTTCGGCAAAGATACTTTTGTGCGCGAGAGCTATGGCTATAACCGTGAAGAAAGCGGCAAGCGCGATACGCTCAGCTATCTGTTGAAGAATTGCCATCCCCAGCCCGAAGATACCCCCGACCTGATAAAGAAGCTGGCACAGGAAGCCGGCATCAAGGACGAACGGTTGGTAACGGCCGCCATGTTTGCCCCGCAATGGCTGGAGCCGGTGGAGAAGGCCACCGGCTGGAAGGGCTTGACCAGCGCGGCCTGGTACTTCCGTGCCCACACCAGCGAAAACTGGGATGACCGCGAAAAGGCCATCATAGCCCGCTACACACCCATCGATACGGAAGAATTGCGCGAAGGCGCCTTCGATATCGACTGGTTCAAGGAAGCCTACCACACCATCGGACAGGAACGCTTCGAGGTGGTGTACGATGCCGCCAAATACATCTCGTCCAGCAACAGCCACACCCGCGCCCGCAAGTTTGCCGACGCCGTAAGCGGCAAGTTCAAGGCTGCCGACATCAGACAGGAAATCATGGCCAAACGTAACAAGGACCTGCTGATGGCCTATGGCCTCATCCCGCTGCAAGAGGAATGTGGCAACCGGGACCTGCTGGAACGTTACCAATACCTGCAACAGTTCCTGAAAGAAAGCAAGGATTTCGGCACGCAACGCCAGGCCAGCGAAAAACTGGCAACCGGCATTGCCCTCCAAAACTTGGCACGCAACTCGGGCTACGGCGACGTCACTCGCCTGACGTGGAGCATGGAGACGGAACTCATCAAGGAACTGGTGCCCTACCTCACTCCGCACGAAGTGGAAGGCGTGGAAGTATGGGTAGAGGTGGACAGCGAGGGCAAAGCCGAAATCAGCCAGCGCAAGGACGGCAAAGCCCTGAACAGTCTGCCCGCTAAGCTGAAGAAGAATCCCTACATCAAAGAACTGAAAGAAGTACACAAGAAGCTGAAAGACCAGAACACCCGCTCGCGCCTCATGCTGGAACAGGCCATGGAAGACCGTACCACCTTCCGGGAGCAGGAACTCCGACAGCTGACGCAAAACCCCGTTATCTGGCCGCTGCTCAAGAACCTGGTGTTTACGGACAACGACAACACCCGTATGGGCTTCTACACCGAAGAGGGACTGGCCGACGCCGAAGGCATTATCCTTCCGCTTGCCGGCACAGACATGCTGCGCATTGCCCATCCCGTAGACCTCTATCAAAGCGGCCGGTGGCACGCCTACCAGAAAGCCCTGTTCGACAGAGCCGTCCGGCAGCCCTTCAAGCAGGTGTTCCGCGAACTGTACGTGCCCACCGAAGAAGAGCGCGAGGCCACACAATCCCTGCGCTATGCCGGCAACCAGATACAGCCACAGAAGACCGTGGCCGTACTGAAGAAACGCCGCTGGGTGGCCGACTATGAAGACGGGCTGCAGAAGGTCTACTACAAGGAGAACATCATCGCCACCATCTACGCCATGGCCGACTGGTTCTCGCCCGCCGACATCGAAGCGCCCACGCTGGAGTATGTCTGCTTCTACGACCGCAAGGAATACCGTCCACTCAAGATCGGCGAGGTGCCGCCCGTCATCTTCTCGGAGGTGATGCGCGACGTAGACCTGGCCGTCAGCGCGGCCCATGCCGGAGGCGTAGACCCCGAGACCAGCCACTCCACCATCGAGATGCGTGCCGCCCTGCTGGAATTCACCCTGCCGCTGTTCCGCCTGAAGAACGTGGAGGTGAAGGGGCACTTCGCACACGTCGCAGGCAAGCTGGGACACTACAACATCCACCTGGGCAGCGGCGTCATCCATCAGGAAGGCGGAGCCCAGATAGCCGTCCTGCCCGTCCACTCGCAGAGCCGGGGCCGCCTCTTCCTGCCCTTTGTGGACGAAGATCCCAAGACAGCCGAGGTACTGACAAAGGTACTCTTCTTCGCGCAGGACACCAAGATAAAAGACCCCGCCATCCTGCGGCAAATCCAATAAACAAGTTTCCCACCCTGCTCAGATGTTCTGAAAAGGGTGGGAAACATCAGCCTCATCTCTGTCTGTTCCGCTGCGGACGTTCCTTCTTCATTTGCTCATAAGCTTTCTTCTGCTCATCGGTAAGAAGAGAAGTCACTTTCTTCTCCACTTCCTGCATAGCAGTCCGGCGCTCTTCGCGCGAAAGTTCCTTTTTAAAGAAGTCGGTGTAAAGGGCAGTGATTTGTTTCTCTTGCTCGTCGGTCAAATCCAACTTCTCGTCGAGGCTTTTCACTATTTGTTCAGGAGTACGTTTACGGTCATTACCGCCTTTGCGCTGAGCATCGGCACTCTGCACGCTCAGCATGGCCACAAGGGCTAAGAAAAGAATTTTCTTCATCTTTCTGTCATTTTTAAAAGGTTATCGAATAGTATATACAAAGCTCACCATCGCATACGGCTGCAGCACATTGCTGTTCACATAGTCGTAATAGTTGCTGCCTGTGCGGTGAGTGAAGGCTTGATTCTGTTTCAGTACGTCGAAAGCTTCAATCCTGATTTCGGCTGCATTGTTCTTCAGGAACTTCTTGCCTAACGACAGGTTCCACAGGAAATAGTCCTCCGTACCTGTGTCAAGGCCAGTGTATCCAATGTAGTTAAACGTGCTGCGGAAAGTCAGTCCCCAGAAGAAGGTCCAGCCCAGCTTGGCGGCTGCTGTATGGGTCACGTAGTCGCTGCCCGTGGCTGTATCCAGCGAACTGAACATCTTGTTGATGCCAGCCGAATAGGAAGCTGTAAAATCGAGATTCTTGCTGATGTTGCTACCTATGATAATCTTAGGTATGAGGCTCAGTTCACGTGTCCGGCTCTCTACTCCGTCAAAAATAGTAGGAACGTTGGCATAGTTGGCCGAAAGACTGAGATTGACATTACTACGAATGAAATCTATAGGGAAACCATAAGTCAGCATAGACTGCAAGCTGTAGTAACCATCCAAGTTTACAGGACGGGTAAACTGCGAACCCTTATTAAGGGTCACCGTCGGCGAGAGGGCAATATCCTCTTTGGCCACAAAAGTACTGTCGGCCACGTAATCTTTCTGGATAGTAGCCCCTACCATGGCAATAAACGTATGTCCCGATTTGGTAGTACGGATGTAGCGCAGATTGGCCGTATGCGATATTTGCTGGTCGAGGTCAGGGTTACCGGCAGAAAGGAAAAGCGGATTGGAATTGTCTATCACATTCTGCAGGCTGGTGACCGAAGGAGCCGACGACTTGCTGCGATAACGCAATTGCAGTGAATTGGTACGGTCCAATGAATAACGCAAAGTGAACGACGGCAACACAGAAAAATAGTTGTGTGACAGCTCGTCGGGTTGTGGATAGACCAAATCGCCTGTCAGATCGGCCCATTGGGCATCGACACCCAGCATGGCATTGAACTGTCCCACGCGATAACGCAACCCTACACTTCCGGCTTGTGTCAGGTAGCCCGACTGATATTCGTTGGACAGACTCTCGTCCAACTGGTCATAGAGGTCGGTCACAGCCGAGCGTTCATAAGTCTTACAGTCGTTCTCCGAATCAGTATAACTCAACTTATATCCCAACTGAAGTTGTAGGTTATCGGTCAGCTTTTCCGTATAGCTAAGATTGGAGCGAAGACTGTACTGACGATTCAACGTCTGTTTCAGCTGACTATAATTATCTGTTGTCGACAATCCGTTTACACCATAAAGCGTATTGAGGTAATCGGTATAGGTATCACCATCGGTATTGCTCATCTTACCGCTAAGCATCAGCGAAAGGGTACGCCCTTCTTTCAGAAAACGGTGACGAAGATTGAGGTCAACGCCTATGTTGTAAGCATCTGTACTACCGTTCGCAGTTGTTTCGGTTTCGCTTTCGGCCGTACCGTCCAGCAAGTTTTTGCCTTGGAGCAGGCTGTAGCTATCGTTATTCTGGAAACTCAGCGAAGGACGAATCTGTAAGGAAGTGCGGTCGCTAATCTGATAATCCAGCTTCAGATTGAATCGATGGTTCCAGTTCTCCATCTGGCTTTGTTGGTATTCACTGTAAGTCATACCCGGCAATACGGACTCAAAATATTCGCGATCGGTCAGTTGCTGCGTCAGATTGTCTGACTGGTTAAAGAAATAGCTGCCGGTTATCTTCCATTTATCACTCCACTGGTCTACATAGTTCAAGCCGAGACCATTGGCCGAAGTTACGCCTCCTAAAGAGCCTACCATGAAGTTCGATGTAGAAGCACCTCCCGCACCACTGCCCGAGCGACCTCCACCGCCACGTCCGCCACGGCCTCCGCGACCGCTGGCTCCCGACGACATTACACCAGCCAAGTCCTCCTGCGAAAAGTTCTGTTGGTTGACATTATTAGTCATGCCCAACACTGAAATACGACGGTCGTCATCGAAGAAGTTGATGTTACCGTTTACCTTGTAGCGATCGTCCGTACCATAACCGCCCGACACTTCACCAAAGGTGCCCTGACGGAAACCTCCTTTGGTAATGATATTGATAGTCTTCACCTCCTCGCCGTCGTCGAAGCCGGTAAACTCTGCCTGTTCGCTCTTCTTGTCGAACACCTCAATACTGGCAATAACGTCCGAAGGCAGATTCTTGATAGCCAGGTTTACATCACCATCAAAGAATTCCTTACCATCTACCAACACTTTCTGAACCTGTTCGCCCTGTGCCTGCACAGTACCGCCTTCGACTACAATACCCGGCATTTTGGCCAGCAAATCTTCGGCCGAACTTCCCTCCATCACCTGAAAAGCTTCGGCATTATACGTCAAACTGTCTCCACGTTGTTCGGCCCGTGTAGCACGTCCCTGAACAGATACTTCGCCCAGTAGCTGCGCATCCTCTTCGAGAACGATACGCAACGTGTATGACTGTTGCTTATCCGTTATCCGTACTTTTTTCTCCATTGGCTTATAGCCTACATAACTTACGCTAACTACATACTCGCCCACCGCCATGGCACGAAAAGAGAAAACTCCCTCACCGTCGGTCGAAGTATAAGTCTTGGCCGATGTGTCCGAAACAGGTGCAATACTCACAGTAGCAGCAGGTAAAGGCTCGCCAGCAGTACGATCGGTCACAATACCGCTTACCGTTGCTTCTCCCTGTGCCCTCAATGCAGCATTAAAAGCCATCAAAATCAAAAGTAAAAACAATCTCTTCATACCTTGTAAAGTCCGTTTATGTTTCAATTATCTGATGCAAAACTATGCAAAGCCGGGCTATCGTAAAATACCCCTGCCCGTATGCAGTGGTGAACGACACGTATGAGATGGCGAACGACACAAAAAGACTTCCGTACAACAGGCGTCGGAAGAACAGTACAAGGCCTTTGTACTGACAGTTTAAAGGCAGTAAACTGACAGTTTAAAGCCAATAAACTATGAGTTTAAAGGCTATAAACTGGGAGTTTATTACCGATAAACAGAAAATAAACTGGGATTTATCCTTTATTATTGTATCTTTGTTGGAAATAAAAAACAGAGAAAGAAACCTCAACCGCCATGAACAACAAATACTTACCATTGGGCATTGACCTGTTCTTCTGCCTCATTCTGTTGCCAGCCATGATCACGCTACTCCCCGTAGAGCGCTGGTTGGAGAACAACTCGACCTTCGTTGTCCTGCTCGTAGGATGGCTGTATGCCGTCTATTTCCTGACGCGCAAGGCCTGTGTGCCGATGCTCTTCCGCTCGCGACGCCAACTGATCATTGCCTTGTGTCTTTTAGTCGGTACGGTATTGGTAACATGGCTCGTCACACAATATCAGATGGAATTTCCTTTCCGCGGCGACCATCCGCGTTCCGAACGCATCAGACGTGTTACCAACCTCTCGAAAATCAGGCTACACCAGCAGGGAACATGGTTCCTCTATCTCGTAACTATCTGCTTCAGCATCGCCGTAGGGTTGCTCACGGAGCTTTACCGACAGATGAGCGAACGGCAAAGCGTAGAGTTCGAAAAGAAGAAAGCCGAACTGGCCCTCTACAAGGCACAGATCAATCCTCACTTTCTATTCAACACACTGAACACCCTCTATGGCCTCATGCTGGCACAATCGGAGAAAGCAGAGGCAGCTTTCGTACAGTTCATTCACCTGGTGAAATACATGTATACCCGTGCCACCCAAGACAAAGTCAGCATAGCAGAAGAAGCCCAATACATCGAACAGTACATCGAACTACAGAAAAACCGGTTGGACGAAAGTCGTACCCAAGTAGATTATACCTACGAAAACGACCATGCCTGCCCCAATGCACAGATAGCCCCTATGCTATTAATCACTTTCGTAGAAAACGCCTTGAAATACGGAACCTCGGCACATGAGAAAAGTCTGATTCGCATCCGCCTACAAGTAAAAGACAATACCCTCTGCTTCATAGCCGAAAACCCGATTGTAAATCCACGCCCAGCCGACAAAGCGCCCGGCATCGGCATTGCCAACTGCCGCAAGCGCCTGGAACTGCTCTACCCCTCGGCTCACAAACTGAACATCCAAGAACAGGATGGATGGTATAAAGTAGAACTGGAAATAAAATTGTCTGCATAAAAACTTTAAAAAGAAACAGCCATGAAGTGTATAGCCATCGACGACGAACCGGTAGCCCTCGGCATCATCCGGCAATTCTGCCAACGAAGCGGCGGCATCGAACTTACCACCTTCACCGACCCTGTTGTAGGACTGCAAAAGGTGAAAGACATGCATCCTGATCTTGTTTTTCTCGACATCGAGATGGGTGGTTTCAATGGCATTGACGTAGCGCGCCAGCTGCCCGCAGGCACCTTCCTGATATTTACAACAGCTTATGCCGAATTCGCAGTCGACGGTTTCGACCTCGATGCTGTTGACTTTCTGCACAAACCTTTTTCGTACAACCGTTTCGAACGGGCTGTGGAAAAAGTGAAACGTCTGCAAGAATTGCAACGTCTCCAAGCCAAACCTGTATTTGCCGATGAAGAAATCACGCTGAAAGTAGAATATAAAAATGTCAAAATACGGCTGGCGGACATTGAATACATCGAAGCCATGGACAACTACATACGGGTAATACTCACTTCAGACAAGCCAGTTCTGTCGCAAACCAGTATGAAGACAGTTATGGAATTGTTGCCCGCCGAACGCTTCATGCGGATTCACAAATCATACATTGTTCCCTTACATAAAATAGCCAGTTACAACCGTCGCCAACTCACGCTGCATCACCGAAATGTCGAGCTGCCCATCGGACGAGTTTATGCCGACGAATTCATCGAGCGAATGAAACAGATCCGTTCATAAGTGCCTTCATCCGCCCAATGCTTCCATCACTTGCGAAGCATATTGTGCCCCCACAGGCAAATCGGCTGCCTGCCCTTTTACTACCACCCTCGACCGGGTAAAAGAAAGCACAGCCGACACAGCAACTACATACGAACGGTGAATACGCAAAAAGGCCTTGTCAGGCAACAGCTCTACAATCGATTTCAGATTCGCACGTGTCAGTACATGTCCGCCCGAAGTACGGACAATCTTTACATAATTGCCCAGCGCTTCAATATAAAGAATATCAGTAAGCGGAATGCTTACATTATTATATTCCTGTTTTACGACCAGGCATTCGGGGACAGCCGGACGACGTGCATTGATGCGACGCAAGGCTTTCTCTACCGCAGTATCGAAACGTTCGTAAGAAAATGGTTTGTGCAGAAAGTCAACTGCATCAAGATTGAACCCGTCAAGTGCATATTGCGCATACGCAGTAGTAAAGATAAAACAGCATTCATGTGGCAAGACATCTGCAATCTGCAAGCCGCTGATGCTGTTCATTTGAATGTCAAGGAAAACAAGATCGGGCTTGCATCGGCGTATCTCCTCCAGACCGACACGCGGTTCGCTAAAAGTCGTCAGTTCCAGTCCACCTTTACGACGGCAAAACTGCTCAATGACCAGCAAAGCCATCGGCTCGTCATCAATTGCGATACAAGTAATATTCTTCATAGCAAACGAATGTTTAAAAAGGTTCTATACTTGCCATTCACCTCACCAGACCGCAATTCATAACGGCCCGGATAAAGCAGTTCCAACCGCTTGCGGCAGTTGGCGATACCGATACCGGCTCTTCCATCCCCACGACGACGCATGACGGCATTTTCCGTTTCAAGCAACAGACGTTCTTCTGTCACACAAATACGAATACAAACCCTACAGTCAGTATCCGACGAAGTCCCATACTTAAAAACATTCTCTACAAAAGTAATCAGAATCATAGGCGAAATAAGAATCTGTCCGTTGTCCGCCTCTATCGTCAAATCGACTTGCGTATGACGGTTAAGCCTCAACTTCTGTAAATCGACGTACTGCCGGATATAATCCAATTCACGCTCGGCCGGAATCAGTTCGGAAGCACTATCCGAATACATATAACGCAAGATGCCCGAGAACTTGACAAAAGCCGATTCCGTCTTATCCGACCCCGAAAGTACCAGAGCATAAAGCGTATTCAGTGTATTGAAAAGAAAATGGGGATTAATTTGTGCTTTATAAAGAGACAGCTCGGCCTTGTTTTTTTCCGCTTCTATCTCCTGACGTGAAAGAGTCTGACGAAACAGTTCAAAAGTAAGTTCAATAGCCAACGAAAATCCGGTTACCACAAGAAAAAAGAACCAGATAGTCTGTGTACGCATATGCATCCGTGCCTCCATCTGCTGGACATTGCCGGTGACTCGTTCGGCCGGCATGGGGAAATGAGTCAACAGTTCTGTCACCGCAGACAATACCAGCAGCAACAGTACTATACGCACATATTTCTTCTCCATGAAAAGTTTTGGCAGGCAAGCCCTACGATATACAAAATAAAGTGCATAAACATACGCTATAAGCGTAGCAAGAAAAGCCATATTGTTCACAATCCAACGGTCCACCGGCAACAACATAATGGCCAACGGCATAATGACCAGGCAAAAAAGCAGATCAATATAAAGTGCAATACGATTTTTCTTCATCGGCTCTATTTATTTTTATTTGCAAAGATACTATATTTTACCAACGGACGAACACCGTCGTCCGACCGTTCGTCACCACATCCGGTCTGTTCGTCACCACACTTTCCGCTTTATGCCTCATTCTGCTTAAGTTTGCATACCGCGGACATGCCTATCGGTCCGACGCACTCTTTTTACCAACGGACATTATTAACGAATATCCTAACAAATATGAACATGAAGACAAGCATTTATGCCATGCTGTGCTGCCTGCCGCTACTGATTGCCTGTGGCGAAAAGAAGCAGGATATGCCCGGCGAAAAGTACAAGACACTGACAGTGACAACCACCAATCAAACTTTACAAACGACCTACCCGGCCACCTTGCGCGGACGTCAATCGGTAGAAGTCCGTCCACAAGTTAGCGGGACAATCACCCGAATCTGCATTAACGAAGGCGACATGGTACGTCGTGGACAAGTATTGTTTATCATTGATCAGACACCCTACAAGGCTGCTTTGGAAACAGCATTGGCCAACGTGAAGAGTGCCGAAGCTCAATTGCAGACCGCCAAACTGACAGCCGACAGCAAAGAAGAACTTTTCAAAGAAAAAGTAGTGTCCGACTTCGACCGCCAGACCGCCCGCAACCAACTGCTCGAAGCAGAAGCCGCCTTGGCACAAGCCAAAGCTGAAGAGACTAATGCCCGCAACAACCTTTCATATACCGAAGTAAAAAGCCCCGTTGACGGCGTGGCCAGTATGATTCCCTACCGTGTAGGAGCCTTGGTGGACAGCAACATCTCCGAACCGCTTGTCACTGTATCAGACGATGCCGAAATTTATGCCTACTTCTCAATGGCCGAAAGTCAGATGCTCGACCTCATCCAACAATACGGTTCTTTGGAAGAAGCCTGCCGGAAAATGCCAGCTGTCAGCCTGAACATGAGTAACGGAAAGGCCTATCAGAAAACCGGACGCATTGATGCCATCAGCGGAACAGTAGATACCGGCACAGGAGGAGTAACCTTACGAGCTGTCTTTCCTAACGACAGTCATCTGTTGCGTAATGGCGGAAGTGGTACGATCTTTGTCCCCACCGAACACAAAAACTGTATCACCATCCCACAAAGCGCAACCTATGAACTGCAAAACCGCGTATTCACATGGAAAGTCGTGGACGGAAAAACACAATCAGCTCCTATAACCGTCTATAAATATAATGACGGACAAAGCTATATTGTACTTTCCGGATTACAGACCGGTGATGTCATCATTGCAGAAGGTGCCGGACTGATGCGTGAAGGAACCGTCGTCAACACCGATAACGCTACCCCAACTTCCGAACCTGCCAAATAACCGCGCCCTATGAAGATAAGAACTTTTATCGACCGCCCCATTCTGGCCGGCGTCATCTCCGTGCTTATCCTGATACTGGGATTCATAGGACTGTCACAACTGCCCATTGAGCAGTTTCCCGAGATCGCACCACCTACAGTCAGCGTATCTGCCACTTATACAGGTGCCAATGCTGAAACTGTACAAAAGAGTGTAGTCGTCCCCTTGGAGGAAGCACTCAACGGTGTAGAAAACATGATGTACATGACTTCAACTGCTTCCAATAACGGTTCAGCCAGAATCACCGTTTACTTTCGTCAAGGTACCGATCCCGATATGGCTACCGTTAATGTGCAGAACCGAATCGCTACGGTCGAAGGACTACTGCCCGCCGAAGTGACTAAAAGCGGTATCACTGTGCGCAAACGTCAGACCAGCAACATCAAGCAATTAGCCGTTTACAGCCCCGACGACTCGTTCGACGAAGCTTTCCTGACCAACTACATGAAAATCAATATCGAGCCTCGCCTTTCACGTATTGCCGGCGTAGGTGAAGTGAACGTCTTCGGATACGAATACTCCATGCGTATCTGGCTCGACCCGGGCAAAATGCAGAAATACTCACTGGTGCCTTCCGACATCTCAACCGTACTCGACGAACAGAACGTTGAAGCCGCTACCGGTACGCTGGGTGCCGAATCGGCCAATACTTTCCAATACGTACTGAAATATCGCGGCCGTTACGAAAACGAAGTAGATTATGAAAATATGGTAATCAAGTCGTTACCAAACGGTGAAGTACTCCGACTGAAAGACGTAGCGACCATCGAACTGGGTACACGTGCTTACGACTACATCGGCGAAGTAAACGGTCACCCGGGCTGTAACATCATGATTGCCCAAACATCGGGTTCCAATGCTAACGAAATCATCGAAGAGATAGACCGCACGGTAGCCGAAATTTCCAAAACTCTGCCTAAAGGAATCAAGATTGTCGATCTGATGAGTACCAAGGATTTCCTCGATGCCTCCATCAAAAGCGTTATCAAAACATTGATTGAAGCCATTATTCTGGTAGTTCTTGTCGTATATGTATTCCTCCAGAGTCTGCGTTCCACATTCATTCCGGCTATCTCCATCATCGTATCACTGGTTGGAACCTTCGCCTTTTTGTCGATAGTAGGGTTCAGTCTGAACATGCTTACCCTGTTCGCTCTCGTACTTGTCATCGGTACTGTGGTGGACGACGCCATAGTGGTGGTCGAAGCAGTGCAGGCCAAGTTCGATGAAGGCTACAAATCGTCCTACCTGGCAACGATCGACGCCATGGACGGAATCACCTCGGCCCTGGTCACAACGACTTTCGTATTTATGGCTGTATTTATCCCCGTAAGTTTCATCGGTGGAACTACAGGTACATTCTATACACAATTCGGTTTGACCATGGCTGCTGCCGTAGCCATCTCTCTACTCAACGCCTTGACCCTGAGTCCCGCCCTCTGTGCCCTTATCATGACTCCGCACCAAAGTGCCGGAGACGGTGGTAAACTAAGTTTTTCTTCCCGGTTCCATATAGCCTTCGATACAGCCTTCCATCGTCTGATTATGAAATACAAGGTCGGTGTACTGTTCATGCTCAAACGGAAATGGCTGGCTGGTATCCTGCTTGTAATAGCCTGTGGCGGATTTGCCTTATTGATGATGACCACCAAAACGGGTCTCGTCCCCAACGAAGATATGGGTACAGTCTTTATAGATGTACGTACCTCACCCGGAAATAGCGTACAAGAAACCCGAAAAGTCATGGTGCAAATAGACAGTTGCCTGCGTACCATACCTCAGATTGAACTTCAGTCCAATACCACCGGTAACTCCATGCTGAGCGGACAGGGTGCCTGCAACGGTATGTTCACCATCCGTCTGAAAGACTGGAGCGAACGTCCCGACAAAGAAGATGCCATTGATGCCGTGATGACCGAAATCAGCCATCGTACCGCTTTCATATCCAGTGCCGATATCATGCCGTTCACCCGTCCGATGATCCCCGGTTACGGTGTGAACAGTGGTTTCGAGGTCTATGTACAAGACCAGAAAGGAGGCACTACCGAAGACCTGTTGAAATATACCCGCCAATTCCTTGAAGAATTGAACAAGCGACCCGAAATAGGCCGTGCCACCACATCATTCGATACCAAGTTTCCACAATATCTCGTCGAGATAGATGCTGCCCGCTGCAAGCGAAACGGAGTATCACCTACCGATGTCTTAAGCACGCTTTCAGGTTATATCGGTGGTAACTATGCTTCTAACATGAACCGTTTTTCCAAGCTCTACCGTGTTATGGTACAAGCTCCACCTCAATTCCGCCTCAACACCGAATCGCTCAACAGCATCTTCGTGCGCAACGACAGTGGCGAAATGAGCCCCATCAGCCAGTATCTGAAACTGACCCGAGTTTACGGTTCCGAAATGCTGACCCGCTTTAACTTGTTCTCCGCCATTCAGGTGAACGGTGCAGCCGCTTCCGGCTACAGCTCCGGTCAGGCCATCAAGGCTGTACAGGAGGTAGCCGCAC
Source organism: uncultured Bacteroides sp. (assembly GCA_902472795.1). GTDB lineage: Bacteria > Bacteroidota > Bacteroidia > Bacteroidales > Bacteroidaceae > Bacteroides. The sequence continues at coordinate 24,968 of CABROZ010000009.1, forward strand.
AAACACTGCCCACCGGATACGGTTTCGAGTTCGGTGGCATGTCACGCGAGGAATCAAGCACAGGAAATACGACCACACTTGTATTTGTCATCTGTGTCGTTTTCATTTATCTCATCCTGTGTGCCTTGTACGAAAGTCTGTTTGTACCGATGGCGGTTATCCTTTCTGTACCATTCGGACTGGCCGGCAGCTTCCTTTTCGCCAAAATGTTCGGACTGGAAAATAACATCTATCTGCAAACGGGTCTTATCATGCTGATCGGTCTGCTCTCCAAGACAGCCATCCTGCTTACCGAGTATGCCTCCGAGCGTCGCCGCCATGGCATGACCATCATGCAGGCCGCCATCTCTGCTGCCCAAGTCCGTCTGCGCCCTATTCTGATGACTTCGCTTACCATGATATTCGGTATGCTCCCGCTGATGTTTGCATCGGGCGTGGGAGCCAATGGAAATATCTCCATCGGAGTCGGTACTGTGGGCGGTATGCTTATCGGCACCATCGCACTGCTCTTCATCGTACCGCCACTGTTCATGGTATTCCAATACTTGCAAGAAAAACTGATGCCCGAACGCCAGTTACCGAAAATAGAAAAGAAATAAATCTCAAAGGATTATGAACATGATAAAAAAAACGATTACTATCACCATATGCTGTAGCATGCTAACCGGCTGTCACATCTATCGTGCCTACGAACGTCCCGAGTCGGTCAACGTGTCCGACAGCCTTTACCGTCAGCCTGTTACTGAGGATACGACTTCATTAGCTTCGCTTTCATGGAAAGAGCTATTTACCGATCCGCAGTTGCAGCAACTCATCGAAACGGGGCTTAACAACAATACCGACTTAGGCATCGCACGCCTTAAAGTAAAAGAAGCAGAAGCCCTGCTCATGACGTCACGTCTGTCGTATCTGCCTTCCGTATCGCTTACACCACAAGGTACACTGACCAGTGCCGACGGTAGCAAAACATCCAAGACTTATAACCTGGCTGCTTCCGCCGACTGGGAAATCGACCTCTTCGGCAAACTGCTCAACAGCAAGCGTGGCACACAAGCCGCCCTTGAACAAAGCGAAGCCTACCGTCAAGCTGTACAGACACAATTAGTGGCTACTATTGCCAACAGTTATTACACACTGCTGATGCTTGACGAACAATTGGACATCAGCCGACGTACAGCCCAGACATGGGACGAAAGTGTACGTACCATGAAAGCCTTGAAACGCGCCGGACAGACCACCGAAATGGCTGTGGCTCAAACCGAGGCCGGCAAATTGGCCGTTGATGCGTCTGTCCTCTCGGTAGAAAGGCAAATCAACGAAATGGAAAACTCGCTTTCTACCTTGCTGGGGCTTTCACCGCAATCCATCGGACGTTCTACACTTGATGCACAACAGTTTCCCGACACATTGTCAACCGGTGTTCCCCTGCAACTGTTAAGTCGCCGTCCCGATGTTCGACAATGCGAAGCCCAACTGGCCGTTGCCTACTATGCCACCAATTCGGCACGTTCGGCCTTTTATCCATCTATCACACTGAGTGGTTCGGCCGGGTGGACCAACTCTGCAGGCGCAGCCATCACCAATCCGGGACAATGGTTATTAACAGCTGTCGGTTCATTGGTTCAGCCCATCTTCAATCGAGGCAAGAACATTGCCAACCTGAAGATAGCCAAGGCACAGCAGGAAGAAGCCTTACTGACCTTCCGTCAAAGCCTACTTGATGCCGGCGCCGAGGTGAACGATGCTCTGATGCAATGGCAAACTGCCCGTCAACGTATCCGACTCGACGAACAGCAGGTTGCCGCACTCCGCTCTGCTTTGCGCAGTTCGGAACTGCTGATGCAGCACAGTTCACAAAATTATCTGGAAGTGCTTACCGCCCGACAATCTCTGCTTCAGGCAGAACTCGATACAACCACCGACCGCTTCGACGAAATCCAAGGCGTCATCAATCTGTATCATGCCTTGGGAGGTGGTTATTAAACAAAACTCTCTCTATTCTTCAATTTAACCTAAACCTGTGATCCCTGCAAATCAGCTTTTGCAGGGATCTTTCTGTTCAAATACATTTCCGATAATCAAACATTTCCGTATCTTTGCCTCTATAAAACGAAACTTCAAAAAAGCAATTGTCATGGATATCCAGCACCATCCCGAACAACATCGTTTCACCCTAACCCAAAACGGTGAAACAGCCCATGTAGCCTACCGCATCGAAAACGGCGCACTCGACATACGCCACACCATTGTCCCCGCCCCACTCGAAGGCCAAGGCATAGCCTCTGCGTTAGTTAAAGCGGCCTACGACTATGCCCTTCAACAGGGTTATCGATGTGTAGCAACGTGTGCCTACGCAGTCCGTTGGCTACAGCGGCATCCCGAATACAACGGTACTCCCAGCCAGGAGTACTGCGAAGGAAACGCCTGCGCCCTGTAAAACCGCCAGCAGGCCTTAAACAAAAAAGCGGACGGCAAGCAACCCCTTCACACATAGGATTACTTTCCGTCCGCTTGCTTTATTCCAGCCGTAACCGGCTTTTTCAAAACACTTCACCGTACATCTTCAGCCGGTTGCGTAAGTCACGTATTTCACGCTTCATGTCCTCCATCTGCTCCAGCAGATGATGAATGGCATCAATTCCCTCCATATTGATGGAAAGGTCGTAATACATGCGGCTGTACCGCTCCACATCGGGCAGTTGCGAGAAAGTCAGACACGGCTTTCCTTCGTCAAACAAGATGTCAATCAGTCCATTCTCCTGCAGGAGGTCGATAAACGACGGCTCTATATGGCATTTGTCGCAATAATCGCTGACAATAATCAATTCGTTCTGCATAATGGTTCTTTTTTAGTTCATACTTTGAATTTTACGGAGCATTTCTTTCTGCTGTTCCGTCAGGTTGGTAGGCAACACAACGTGATAAGTCACGATCAGGTCGCCAAATTCACCTTCTTTCTTATAGACAGGGAAGCCTTTGCCTTTCAGGCGCACCTTGGTACCATTCTGCGTACCCGGTTTTACTTTCAGTTTCACTTGTCCGTCCAAAGTATCGACCAGTAAGTCACCACCCAGCAGAGCTGTATAGAGGTCGGTATTAACATCCACATACAAATCATCGCCCAAACGCTTGAACACCGGATCGTCGGGAATGACGAACGTAATGTACAAGTCGCCGGCAGGTCCGCCGTTCATGCCCGGAGCGCCATAACCTTTCAGCTTAATGACCTGACCATTGGCCACACCTGCCGGAATGGTGATACGTACCTGTTTGTCGCCCACCGTCAGCACCTGTTTGTGCGTCTGCGCAGCTTCGCGCAACGACAAATCCAGTTCGGCCTGATAATCCTGCCCGCGGAAACCGCTCTGGCTTCTGCCACCACGGCCCCGATGGCCGAAGAGTTCTTCGAAAAAGTCGGAAAAGCCTCCGGCATTCTTTCCGGTAAACTCCTGTCCGTCGGACGAATACCAATACGTGCCGTTGCCGTCCGTACTGAATCCGCCCGTTCCGAAGCCTCCGAATCCGGCACCACCGGCCTGCTGACGGGCCCGCTTCTGAGCCTCGAATTCGTCGGCATGCTTCCAATGCTCGCCGTACTCGTCGTACTTCTTTCGCTTTTCAGGGTCGCTCAACACTTCGTTAGCTTCGTTGATCGCCTGAAACTTGTCCTTGGCAGTAGGATCATTCGGGTTCAGGTCAGGATGAAACTTACGTGCCAACTTCCGGTACGCTTTCTTGATGTCATCCTGCGACGCCGTCTTGTCCACTCCCAGTACTTGATAATAATCTATAAAAGCCATATTCTGTCAATTTTTATATTTCAAACAATACCGTTTCTCCACCCGTTCCTTGCAAAGAGGCCTGCATGTCATCACGCCCCTTTTCTGCTGACGGGAATCAATAACAACTCTTCGCCGTCGCAAGCAGTTCGCGGATGTCCTCTTCCGTCGTGTCGAAAGAGGTTACCAATCTGATCTCATTGGCCGGTTCATCCCAGAAATAAAAGAAATAAGATTGCAACAGCCTGTCTATCACCCGGCGAGGCATGGTCAGGAACAACTGATTGCTCTCCACCTGCTGAGTGAATCTGACGTCGGGCAACTTCTCCAGTCCGTCGCGCAACAGCAAGGCCATCCGGTTGGCATGGCGGGCATTCGCGAGCCACAAGTCATCCTTCAGATAAGCGGTGAACTGACAGGAAAGATAACGCAACTTCGATGCCAGCTGCGCCGACTGTTTCCTGACAAAGCGCGCTTCCTTCTGCAACGCGGGATGGAAGACTATGACACTCTCGCCCATCATCAGCCCGTTCTTCGTTCCGCCGAAACTGAGGATGTCAATGCCGCAGTCCACCGTCAGCTGCCTCAAGGTAAGCCCCAGGGCCGCACACGCATTGGCCAAGCGGGCACCGTCCATGTGGACATACATACCGTGACTGTGAGCCAGTTCCGTAATGGCACGCAACTCATCAGGCTTGTATATCGTACCCAGCTCCGTACACTGCGACAGATAGATGGCTCCCGGTTGCGAATGATGCTGCTCGCCGAAATTACACAGATAGGGGCGCAACAGTTCAGGCGTCAGCTTTCCGTCAGGAGTAGCTATCGGCCTAATCTGGCAGCCTGTCATACGGGCAGGAGCGCCACACTCATCCACATAGATGTGGGCAGTCTCGGCACACAGTATCAGGTTGTAGGGACGTGTGCACAGTTGCAGGGCAACGGCGTTGCTGCCTGTTCCGTTAAACACAAACAGCGGCTCGCAATCGGCCGTAAAGGCTTCGCGTATCTTGCCTACGGCTTCTTCCGTCCAGGGATCGTCGCCATACCCCAACGCATGGTCCTGATTCGCCCTGTTCAAGGCCTCCATCACCAACGGATGCACGCCCGAATTATTGTCTGATGCAAAACTTCTCATACTCTTATTTTCTCAATTTCCGCAAGCTCAAGTTGACGAGTTGACAAGTTGACAAGTTGACGAGTTTACGAGTTGACGAGGCGTTTGCAGTGAGCACTTCGGCCTTGTAAACTTGTTGACTGGAGCTTTGTCAACCAATAAGTTGAGCATTTGCGAAACTTAAATTATCTTCATTAAAAAAGCCGCGGCATCTTCACAAGGCAAGACACCGCGGCTGCTTTTATACTAATTTAATCAGGGGAAATCGACCGATTACATCATGCCGCCCATACCACCCATACCGGCGTTCATCGGCATTTCGGGTTTGTCTTCCTTCTTCTCTACGATTACACATTCGGTAGTCAGGAACATACCGGCAATAGAAGCGGCATTCTCCAAAGCTACACGAGTAACCTTAGCCGGATCGACTACACCTGCGGCATGCAAGTTCTCGTAAACATCGGTACGTGCATTGTAACCGAAGTCGCCTTTGCCTTCGCGAACCTTCTGAACAACGACAGCACCTTCCTTACCTGCATTGGCACAGATCTGACGGAGCGGTTCTTCGATGGCACGCTTGATGATGTGGATACCGGTTGTCTCGTCGGCATTGTCGCCTTCCAGACCTTCGAGTGAATCGAGGGCACGGATGTAAGCTACGCCACCACCCGGAACGATACCTTCTTCGATAGCAGCACGTGTAGCACGCAAGGCATCATCTACACGGTCTTTCTTTTCTTTCATCTCGACTTCGGAAGCGGCACCTACGTAGAGCACTGCCACACCACCTGACAACTTGGCCAGACGTTCCTGCAACTTCTCACGGTCGTAATCGCTCTTAGTAGCGGCAATCTGAGCCTTGATCTGTTCGCAACGTTCCTTGATGTTTTCTTTAGCACCGGCACCGTTTACGATGGTTGTGTTATCCTTCGTAATGGTTACCTTCTCGGCGCTACCCAGCATTTCGATAGTAGCCTGTTCCAGTTTCAAGCCCTTCTCTTCGCTGATTACTACACCACCGGTCAGTACGGCAATATCTTCCAGCATTTCCTTACGACGGTCGCCGAAGCCCGGAGCCTTCACTGCACAGATCTTCAACTGGCTGCGCAGACGGTTGACAACCAACGTAGTCAGAGCCTCGCTGTCCACATCCTCGGCAATGACCAGCAACGGACGGCCAGTCTGTACGGCGGGTTCCAGAATAGGCAAGAAGTCTTTCAGGTTAGAAATCTTCTTATCATAGATCAGGATGTAAGGTTTCTCCATCTCACATTCCATCTTTTCCGTATTCGTCACGAAGTAAGCTGACAGGTAGCCGCGGTCGAACTGCATACCTTCTACCACGCCGATCGTCGTATCCGTACCCTTGGCCTCTTCGATGGTGATGACACCGTCCTTCGAAACCTTACGCATGGCATCTGCAATCAGTTTACCGATAACCGGATCGTTGTTGGCAGATACGGTACCTACCTGTTCAATCTTGTCGTAGTTGTCACCAACCATTTCGGCTTGTGACTTGATCGACTCAACCACCTTGGCAACGGCCTTGTCGATACCACGTTTGATGTCCATCGGGCTTGCACCGGCGGTAACGTTCTTCAAGCCTTCGGCTACAATGGCCTGAGCCAGTACGGTAGCGGTTGTTGTACCATCACCTGCATCGTCACCTGTCTTCGAAGCAACTTCCTTAACCAGCTGTGCACCGGTGTTCTGGTAAGCGTCGGCCAGTTCTACTTCCTTGGCTACCGTCACACCGTCCTTAGTGATGTGGGGAGCACCGAATTTCTTTTCGATAATCACGTTACGTCCTTTCGGGCCCAGTGTTACTTTCACGGCGTTAGCCAGTGTGTCGATACCCTTCTTCAGTTGGTCGCGGGCATCAATATTGAATAATATTTCTTTTGCCATAATTTCGTCTAATTAAAAATTGATAATTGAAAATTTATAATTTATCCCAGAATGGCGAGTACATCGCTCTGACGCATGATCAGATATTTAGTACCGTCGAGTTCTATTTCCGTACCGGCGTATTTACCGTAGAGTACGTGGTCACCAGCTTTCAGTACCATTTCTTCGTCCTTCGTACCGTTACCGGCTGCAATCACTTCGCCTCTCAAAGGTTTCTCTTTAGCTGTATCAGGAATGATGATACCACCGATTGTCTTCTCTTCTGCAGGTGCAGGGAGTATCAGAACTCTGTCTGCCAATGGTCTAATGTTCATAGTTCTTTTTGTTTTTATATGTTATACTTATTTTTCTTGTTTCTGCCTGCTTTGATGCAAGCGAAAAAGGATATACGAAAAGTGTGCCAAACGGGCGGATGCACAAATTGGCAGAAGCCGCCTGCCAATTTGACGTTATGTCGGACAGGCCTGTGCTATAATTACAGGCCAGCGCCGTCAAGCAAAACACTAAAATTACCTAACTGGGAAAAAAGAATTCCCTAAGTAGGGAAAAAGAATTCCCTGACTACGGAAGCGAACTTCCATGGTCAGGGAATCAAGTCAATATAAGGTTCCTATCGTTTTTTACGACACCATCTTCATCCGTCAGATGCTCCAGAAAGCTTTAGTCGAACTGACCATGGAGCTTCCCATATACAAAAGAAACAGAATTGCCACAATAACCATCACCACACCAATCAATAGATTGTGCCTGTTCTCGTTCAACTGAATGGAAACCATAATAACCTCCTTTTTTATAAGTCCGACGCAAAGGTAACCTGCATTGGTTACATTCTCTTTGCAACAATATGACAATATAGCGAAAGTGACAGTAAAAAGTCCGATTTGCTTGAACTTTTCCACCCAAAGCTCTCCTATACCCCACAAATATACGAAAAAAGGAGCAGAAAATGCTCCTTTTTAATAGTATTTTATCTTTTATTTATTTGCTCAGCTCTGCCACCAGTTCATCGGGAGTCACTAACCGCTGTTCGCCGGTCTCCATATTTTTCAGGGTCACTTTGCCTTCGTTCATCTCGTTCTCGCCCACCAGCGCTACGAACGGAATACCTTTGGCGTTGGCGTAGCTCATCTGTTTTTTCATCTTGCAGCAATCCGGGAATATCTCGGCACGGATGCCTGCACCGCGTACCCGGGCCAGTACTTGCATGGCAAAGGCAGCTTCCTTCTCGCCAAAGTTGATGAAGAGCAGCTGGGTACCGTTCACGGCTTCCTTCGGATAAAGATCCAGCTGATTGAGCACGTCGAAGATGCGGTCGGCACCGAACGAGATGCCCACACCACTCACACCTGCCATGCCGAAGACGCCTGTCAGGTTGTCATAGCGTCCGCCGCCGGTGATGCTGCCTATCTGAACGTCCAGTGCCTTCACCTCGAAGATGGCACCCGTATAGTAGTTCAGTCCGCGTGCCAGGGTCAGGTCAAGCTCTAATTCGTTCTTCAGTCCCAGTCCCTTCAGGGTCGAAAGGATGAATTCGCTCTCTTCCACTCCCTTCAGTCCGGTTTCGCTGGCGGCCAGTACCTGCTTCAGCGTAGCCAGTTTCTCTTCGTTCGACCCGCTCAGCAGGATGATGGGCTGCAGCTTGGCGATGGCTTCGTCGCCGATGCCTTTTTCGCGCAGTTCGGCGTTCACGTTGTCCAGCCCTATTTTGTCCAACTTGTCAATGGCTACGGTAATATCCACTATCTTGTCTGCCTCGCCGATGATTTCGGCAATGCCGGTCAGGATCTTGCGGTTGTTGATCTTGATGCACACCCGTATGCCGAAACGGCTGAACACCTTGTCAACGATCTGCATCAGTTCCACCTCGTTCAGCAGCGAATCACTGCCCACCACGTCGGCGTCGCATTGGTAGAACTCGCGGTAGCGTCCCTTCTGCGGACGGTCGGCACGCCATACGGGTTGAATCTGATAACGCTTGAAGGGGAAAGTAATTTCGTCGCGGTGCATCACCACGTAGCGTGCAAAAGGCACGGTCAGGTCGTAGCGTAAGCCTTTCTCGCAGAATTTGCAGGCCAGCTTGGCGGCATTGCGGCTCAGCAGTTCGTCATCGGTCAGGCCGGAGAAATAGTCGCCCGAGTTCTGTATCTTGAACAGGAGCTTGTCGCCTTCCTCGCCATACTTGCCCATCAGCGTGGAAAGCATCTCCATGGCGGGTGTTTCTATCTGCTGGAAGCCATAGAGGTGATACACGTCGCGGATGGTGTTGAATATATAGTTGCGTTTCGCCATTTCTACCGGCGAAAAGTCACGGGTTCCTTTCGGAATACAAGGTTTTGCTGCCATATTCGTATCAGTTACATTTATAATCGGACGGCAAAGTTACAGTATTTTATCCGGAAAATCGGCATCTGCGGGCTAAATATTCCAACGGCTGTCAGCCAATCGGGCAAAATACTCCGTTCCATGCTTTCACAGGAATTACACCAGGGAACTGCAGGAGAAGAATATACCCACGCCCCATAAAGGTACAGACACATCTGAAAGTCATCCCATAATGTAACTGCTTAGGATCTCTACAAACCGATCCAACGGTAATTTCAGGAGGCTTCCTTGGGGAATATTTAGCTCTAACAAGCCGTTTGATATTGTGGCAAACATCCTGTTTTCACTAAGTAAACAAACCTCATTACTGTCTTTTTGCCTTATTGTTATCCGATCCTCAGCAGCCGCGTGAACATGTTTGGCCTGAAGATGTTCCTTGGCAGCATGGAGTGCCTCAACAAAATCGTTTAAGGATACCATGATTTTCCGGTCAGAAGTTGGATATATCTGTATTTCCAGATAACCATGTTCTTGATTTATTTCAGCGAACAACAACTTATGATAAACTTCTGCAACCAGATATTCTCTATCAGATGGACTTGCTATCCATATTTCATATTCATTTTTATACATATTATTAAACTCTAAAAAGAACAACAAACTTACTTTCATCCACCTCAAACGTTTCCCTTATGCAAGTAGTGTCCACATACATATACAACCAACCACCGAATGATCAATCTGTGATAATCTGAGTAATCCGTGATGCATTTTTCAGCATTTCCCAAGTGAAGTTTCACCGTAACGCCCTGAAGATAAACCGTTTGTGGTGAAGGATAGATACGCGGACTACGCGAATGAGGGCGGACGAACGCGGATTTATCCATTTTTTTCGGCTTTCCACTGAATCAAGGTGAAACTTTATCTTTCACCATATTCTACTGATTTTC
>CABROZ010000010.1 GCA_902472795.1 uncultured Bacteroides sp.
CAGCCGTTCCAGCAGTGGAGGACGCAGAAGATAAGTTTTGAAGTACTGAGACATCTCCGGAAAGGCATCCGAAGCCAGCAGGGAGTTTCGGATATAGGACTTATTATGTAAAAATTGAAGTATCAGGTATTGATAAATAAAGATTTGTTAATATGAAAAAGAAACTAATAATAATGGCACTTGCCGTGTTGGCATCGGCTGGTGCAGGGGCACAAACCGTGTACGACGCAATGAACATTGCCCAAAAGGATTTGAACGGAACAGCCCGTTTTGTAGGTATGGGTGGAGCTATGAGTGCCCTGGGAGGCGATATCTCAACCATCAGTACCAATCCGGCCGGTATCGGTATCTATCGCAGCAACGATGCCATGGTGACCATGGGATATTCCATTACTGGTACGGAAAGCAAGTTCGGGGGTAATACCTTCGAAGCAAACAAAAACCGCTGGAGCTTTGACAATGCAGGATTTGTGATTTCCACCAAAATAGGTAATATGACTTCGTTGCGTTACGTTAACTTTGGCTTCAATTATCACAAGTCCAAGTCGTTCTACAAGAACATGACGATGGGCGGCCTGCTGGGGAAAGTAGGCAGTGACTATGTGTCCCAAGTCGCCTCCATGGCAATACAGGCTACCGACGGAGCTTATGCATACTACGAGGATCATCACTCGTACTTGGATTACGGGAAAAGCGGCACCTACCGCAATGACTATGCCGGATGGTTGGGAACTTTGGGCTTTCAGGGCGGACTCTTGTTCGAGGACACCGAAACGGAGGCATACAATACTTATACGCCTTACATTCCCAGCGAGGCTGACGCATTGTTCCTGTCGCGCGAACGGGGTGGGGTAGATGAATACGATTTCAACGTTGCATTCAATGTTGAAGACCGCCTGTACTTTGGTGTGACGTTAGGAGCTTACGCTGTCGATTATAATAAGTATTCATTCTACGACGAGAATTACCAATATACTTGGGAAGACGGAAACCAGTACGAAGAAGGCTATTCGCTGGAAAGCTTCAACCGCATTCATGGAGCAGGTGTCGATCTGAAACTTGGAGCCATCTTCCGTCCGATAGAAGATTCGCCTTTGCGTGTCGGACTGGCAATTCATTCGCCAGTGTATTATAAGCTGACTTACACGACGGGTGCTTTGATGAGCACCGACCTGTATCTGCCGGCCGAAGACGGAAGCGAAGTGATGACCCATACTACGATAGATACGTACAGCGAACTGGGCGGACGGGATATGGATCGCGATTTCGGGCTTCAGACTCCATGGCTGTTCAATGTCAGTTTAGGATATACCGTTGGCAATTCGTTGGCATTGGGTGCCGAATACGAGTACGAGGATTATTCTTCGATGAAGTTCTTCTATCCCGAAGGTGACGAGATGGCTTGGGAAACCGGTGAGTCTGACCTCTGCCTGAAGGGGGTAAGCACGGTTCGTCTGGGTGCCGAGTTTAAGCCTATACCTGCCTTTGCACTTCGTTTGGGATACAATTTCAGCAGTTCGGCGTTCAAGGACGACGCTATTAAAGCATTGCCGGCCAACTCCATCAATACCGACACCGACTTTGCCAACAGTGAATCGATGAACACCTTTACGCTCGGTATCGGTTATCGTGGCTCTAAAGTTTATGCCGATTTGGCTTATAAATATAATATGTATAAGTCGAAGTTCTATCCCTTCGTAGATGACTTGGGCGTATTGGCTGCTACTCGCGTGAACAACGAACGCAGTCAGGTGTTGTTTACGTTGGGTATGCGTTTCTAAAGAAAAATAAGTAGCGTTACATTTGCAAATAATCTTCATTCCTTCGGGCACGGAAAACCCGGAAAGCCGGTGAGAAGTTAATCTTCAGGCAAGCTTTCCGGGTTCCGTGCCCGTTTGTTTATGGAAGGGTGGATGGGGGCCATTACCAGTACCAGGCAATGCCAAAGGAGTAGGGAGACATTTCGGGACCTTTATCTTTTTGGAACAGATTAGTGGTAGAATAACGTAAGTACAGACCGAAGTCACCATATCCGGCTTGAACCAGCAGGTTGACGCTTACGGGGCGTACGTACATGTCTTTTCCTACCCTTTGTTTTCCTCCTCCGTTGATGTGGGTGAACGATTTCACGCCGTGGCGTATCTCGAACTCCGGTCCGATGTTGAAGAATAGCTTGTCCTCTCTACCCAGTTTCTGTTGCCACTCCATGGTAATGGGAATACGGAAGAAGAAGTGGCGGAGGCGGCTGTTGCTGTAACTGTTTTCCTCATTGCTTTCGGCAAAATAGGCTTGTTTGTCCGTTTTCAGCAGGGCGCGATTTCCGTTGAAACTGAACGAACGGTATCCCCAGTTGACTCCAAAGTTCAGCCCCCAGTGAGGATTCTTACGGAAGTTGTGAGCCAGGGAGATGATATTGAATCCGAACTCCCACGACCGGGACAGGTTCAGATTGGCAGTTCCGTTGTTGTCGAAGGAAAGGAAGTCACTTCCCATTCGGCTGTATCCGATGAAGAGGCCGGAGTTATGTGGCTCATAGGCATTGTCTTTTTTCTTCGTGGGGATGAAGGGCAAGGCGTCGAGGAAAGTCCGTTTGTCCGGCTCCTCCACACGTTCCAGATAGACGCCTTCGTATATTTCCGTTTCTTTTGAATCTCCGTTGGCAGGCTGTTCTTCATAGATACAGATACGCATGTTGCCGCTTCCTTTGCGGATGATGATGGAGTCGCCCTCGGTAGTGACGGTTGCCTGTTGTGGCTGGTTGTTCTGCTGTGCAGCAGCATAGCTTGCTGTCATGGAGAGCAGGCAGGCTAAGATTACATTCTTTGTCTTCATATTGTTTCGTTATGTTTTTGTTTTTACTCAACTTTCGCAAGCTCAAGTTGCAGTTGACAAGCAACAAGTTGACGAGTTAACAAGGTGTTTGTAGCGAGCCGTTTCAAGCGTCACTTTATCAAACAGGGAGTTCCAGCCTAGTAGACTCGTTAACTGAAACCTTGTCAACTAATAAGTTGAGCACTTGCGAAACTTAAGGTTTTTATTGTTATTGTTCTTTATATAGCATGTTCATCAGTTCTTCTTCGTTGAGGCTCCCTTCGATGTAAACAAGGGTGGCCGTCGCCTTTTTACCCATTTTGAAGAGGATGTACCGTTGTTCTCCTTTCAGCTCCTGTAGTTGGTAATAGGCACTGCGCAGCACTCCGTCTTCAACCACCTCCTGTGTTTTGCTGACCTGTCCCGACTGTTCTCTGTCATGCTTCAGGCATTTCTGTATTTCGGTCAGGTACGGGGTCACGTCTTTGAAGACGAGGCTTTTGTACTTTGTCATCTTGTAGGATTTCAAAATCTTTCCGTTCAGTTCGACCATGGTGACGTTTTGCCGGTTTCCGAACTTGTCGAATAGGGTCGAGATCTGAAGCCCTTCTTGGGCCCGCAGTGTAAAGGCTGAAAGGCACAGAACGGCGGACAGGCACAATACATATTTATATAGTAATCTGAAACTCTTCATAACATGTCGTTAAATTAAAATTGAAAAAGTAGATCGTTGACGTCTTCATCGGTCAGGTAAACGTTTTGCAAGGCTTCTATTGCCTTTTCCTTTATGAGCGCTTCGTCGGTGTATCGCTTTCCGTCGATGATGACGTAGTTTTCGGGAGCTGCCGATACGGGAAACAGCTGCAGGCTGCCTATGAACAGGGCTATCGAGGCGGCTGCTCCTCCCACTATATAGAGCCAGCGGCGATGCTTGAAGAGATACTTCCGCCCGATAAGTTTCTTCTTTCCGGTATCTGTTTGTTCAAGATGGTGGGCTTTGACCTCCTGATCCAGACAAACGAACAGCGGACGATAGACTTGCAGGTCTTCGGGCACTTCCTCTTCAGTGAAAAAACGCCGGAGTTCCCGTTCCTCTTCGCAGGTAGTGTCCCCATCGAAGTATTTGTTGAGTAATTCATTTATTTTCATTGTTCGTTTCTCCTTTTCTTTGCTTGTATGGTTTGCAGGTATGTATCCCTTACTTTTTTGCGTGCCCGCGACAGGTTGCTCCGTATGGCTTCGGGCGAGCAACCGGTTATTTCTGTTATCTCATCTGTTTCATACTCTTCGATGTCTTTCATCTGAATGATGGTTTGTTGCAACGGAGGTAATGAACGGATGATGGCACGCATCAGTTCTATTTCATCTTTTATCTCCAGCAGACGTTCCGGACTTGTTTCGTGCCCGACGTCTTGTACGCAGTCCAGCGATACGTATTCGTCGATTCGCTTGCTTCGCCTCAGGTCCATGCACAGGTTGTGCACCATTGTCATGGCAAAGGCTTCGATGCTCCGGTATTGTTGCAGCTCGTTCCGCAGTTTCCATAGCTTGAGCATGGTTTCCTGCACGACGTCTTCTGCATCATCCGGGTCATCGGTCAGTCTTCGGGCATAGTTTAGCAACTTGCTGCGAAGCGGTAGGACGGCTATTTTGAATTGTTTTAGTTCCATTTTCATTGATAAGACGCACAAAGATGGGAAACGTGACGCCAGAAATGCAATTTTTTTGCCCTGTAATTTACATATACGTAACATTTTCTTTCACTGGCGTTACATCCGGAAAATATTTTCAGGATGGAATATAAACGAAAGTTTCTGTAACAAAATTATGCTGTAAAAGTAGAACATATCAATTATCTTTGTTACACAAATGAGAAAGCATTACGTATATTAATCAATTTAATCACATGAAAACATCTAAACTGAATTTAGAATGGTTGTGTAACCGAAAGGCTGTGACATTACTTGCATGTATGTTGTTGTCTTCCGGAGTTTCACTCGTTGCAAAAGACAAGGCGCCCAAGAATGCGCCGGTGTTTACTAACTTTGTTTATCAGGGCAATGACAAGATTTATAAGGAGAATCCTTTGGAACCTGATGAGTTTTACAATCCGATTCTGCAGGGATGCTATCCTGATCCGAGCATTACGCGCAAGGGGAATGATTACTACCTGATCAACTCTTCGTTTGCCATGTTCCCCGGAGTGCCCATTTTCCATTCAACAGACTTGGTGAACTGGAAGCAGATCGGGCATGTGCTCGACCGCGAGTCGCAACTGAAGGTTGAAGATTGCGGCATCAGTTTTGGTGTGTATGCTCCAGCCATCTCCTATAACAAGAACAATGACACCTTTTACATGGTGACTACGCAGTTCTCGGGTGGCTTTGGCAATATGGTCGTAAAGACGAAGGATCCGATGAAGGGATGGAGCGATCCTATCAAACTGAAGTTTGACGGAATCGACCCCTCGCTGTTTTTTGACGACAACGGAAAGGCTTATCTGGTACACAACGATGCTCCCGACAGAGGAACAGAGCAGTACGAAGGTCATCGGGTCATTAAAATCTGGGATTATGATGTGGAGAATGACTGTGTAGTACCCGGTACCGATAAAATCATCGTAAACGGTGGTACCGATATCAAGAAGAAGCCGATCTGGATCGAAGGTCCCCACCTTTATAAAAAGAACGGACGTTACTATCTGATGTGTGCCGAAGGTGGTACGGGCGGATGGCATAGCGAGGTGATTTTTGTGGCAGACGATCCGAAAGGACCTTTTACTCCGGCTCCTTCGAATCCTATCCTGACACAGCGTTACTTCCCGAAAGACCGTGCCAATAAGGTGGATTGGGCCGGACATGCCGACCTGGTAGAAGGACCTGACGGTAAGTACTATGGTGTCTTCCTGGCTATTCGTCCGAATGAAAAGGACATGGTGAATGCCGGTCGCGAAACGTTTATCCTGCCTGTAGATTGGAGCGGCGATTTTCCTGTATTCGAGAATGGTCTGATTCCGTTGGACTGCAAACTGAAATTGCCGAAAGGCGTTGAAAATAAAACTGGAAAAGACGGTTTCTTCCCGAACGGAAACTTCAAGTTCGAAGACAACTTTGCTTCTGACAGCCTTGACCTGCGTTGGATTGGTTTGCGCGGCCCGCGTGAGAAATTCATCTCCATTGCCAAGAAGGGTGGACTGCAGATTACTCCGTTCACTACCAATATTAACGAGATGAAGCCGACTTCCACTTTGTTCTATCGTCAGCAGCACAGCAGTTTCTCGGCAGCTACGACATTGACCTTCAAACCCAAAGCTGAGAACGAACTGGCTGGTTTGACCTGCTATCAGAATGAGCGTTTCAACTACGTATTTGGCGTGACGAAAAAGGATAAGGACTATATGCTTGTTCTGGCAAAGACCGCCAAGGGGAAGACCACTGTAGTAGCTTCTACAAAAATCGATGTCAAGACTCCGATCTCCTTACAGGTTGTTGCCGATGGAAACGACTATCGTTTCAATTATGCAGTAGATGGCGGTGAGTATCAAAACTTGGGTGGAACTGTTTCCGGAGATATCCTTTCTACGAATGTAGCCGGTGGATTTACCGGCAGTTTGATAGGATTGTATGCAACGGTAGCAAACAATATAACGCTGTAAGCTTATGAAAAAACTTTTATTCTCTATCATGCTCCTGTCCTCGGTTTGGGGATACGGAGCACAATGCCCGGCCGCCCAGGCTCCGGCAGATACAACAGAATTTGTAAATCCGATGATGTGGGCCGATGTTCCCGATCCGGATGTAATCCGCGTAGGCGACGATTTCTATCTGGTAAGCACAACCATGCACCTGATGCCCGGCGCGCCGGTGATGCACTCGAAGGACCTGGTCAACTGGGAGATTGCCAGTTATGTGTTCGACAAGCTGACAGACACCCCGCGCTACGACCTGAAAGAAGGTACGGCATACGGACGTGGCCAGTGGGCTACTTCCATCCGTTATCATAAAGGGACGTTCTACCTGTATTTTTCTCCCAACGACCAGCCCTATCGTGGATATGTTTATACGACGACCGATCCGTTTAAGGGTTGGAAACTTGCTGCCCGTACGCCGCATTTTCACGATGCTTCGTTGTTCTTCGACGATGACGACAGGGTATATGTCTTCTATGGGACGGGCGAAATGCGTGAACTGAAGCCCGACTTGTCCGACGTAATGCCGGGCAGTAAGCCCATCAAGGTGTTCGAACGCGATGCCAGCGAGAACGGTTTGCTCGAGGGCAGCCGCTTCATCAAGCACGATGGCAAGTATTATCTGCTGATGATTTCCTGGCCTCGGGGCGGGAAGCGTCGTCAGGTATGTTATCGTGCCGACAACATCACGGGACCTTATGAGAAGAAGGTCATTCTGGAGAGTGATTTCGGTGGCTTCCCCTACGTAGGTCAGGGAACGATTGTCGATGACAGCAAGGGCAACTGGTACGGAGTCATCTTCCAGGACAGAGGTGGAGTAGGACGTGTGCTTACGCTGATGCCTTGCCGCTGGATTGACGGATGGCCGATGTTGGGCGATGAAAACGGTCGTGTGCCCTTGACAATGAAGAAGCCTGTACAGGGCTATCCTACCATTCCTTTGGTGGTAAGCGATTCGTTCGATGGCGACAAACTGGACATTCACTGGCAGTGGAACCACAATCCGGTGAATGATGCGTGGTCGTTGACCGAACGTCCGGGCTATTTGCGGTTGAAGACTTCCAGAGTGGTCGATAACCTTTTCCTGGCACCCAATACGCTGACCCAACGTATGGAAGGTCCGCAATGTAGTGGAGTTGTCGCATTGGACGTTTCGCACATGAAGGACGGTGACGTTGCCGGTTTCTCGGCGTTCAATGGCGATTCGGGGCTGTTGTCGGTCATTGCCGAAGGCGGCAAACGCTATCTGACGATGTCCACCAATGTAGTTGACTTGCGCGATTCGGACAAAGCGGTGATGGGCGTAGCGGTTGACGAGAAAGAACGTATCGAGTTGAAGCAGAATGTGATCTATTTGCGTGTCGATGCCGATTTCCGTGTAAACAAGGACATTGCTACTTTCTACTACAGTCTGGACAATAAAAACTGGAAGAAGATGGGCACTGACTTCAAGATGATATTCGATTATCGCCGATTCTTTATGGGTACGAAGTTTGGCATCTTCAACTATGCGACCAAACAACTGGGTGGTTATGTGGACGTAGATTTCTTTAACTATACCCGAATGAAGTAAGTCGCCGAATCGCACACGAAGAATATTCGTAAAGCAAAGGAAAATGTTAGAAAACAGAAGAGGGTGAGGCCTTAGGCTTCACCCTCGTTGTTTTGTATAAAACCCGCCTTGTCCTTACCCGAAACCCGCCTTGTTTTCAATAAAAACCCGCCTTGTTTTTGTGCAAAACCCGGCTTGTTTTTGCATGAAACCCGCCTCGTTTTGGCTTGAAACCTGGCCCGTTTGGGTGCAGGACCTTACTTGGTGGTTTTCTGAGTCATCTTGGCATAAATAATAAGAGCGATGGCTGAGACTGCACCGATGCCGGTAAACCAGTACCAGATGTAATGTGCGTTTGTCGTCGCCGCCTCCCATTCGGCAGCAGATTCGAACAGGGCCGGATCGGGGCAGTAGGCCGTAAGCAGGATGCCCGACAGCCCGAAGCCCAGTACGGATGCCAGGAACGAGTGCAGATGGCTGAAGCCTAAATAAAGTCCTTCTTCTCCTTTGGGAGCCTGCAGCGAAAAGAATTCCATGTAACGCGGAGAGATGAAGCACTCGGCTATGGCCTGAACCGCAATACCGGCAATCATCATTACGGTGATGGGATGCATGCCCATGATATCACCACTGAAGAGGTTTCCGGCAGCCATAATCAGCGCCGACAGCGGGATGAGGAACATGCCCACGGTCATCGAGGTCAAAGCCTTGCGACGTGCCATCAGTCGGGTGACAAGGTTGACCAGCAACACCACGACAAACGGATTGACATTGGCTATCCAGCCCGGACGGGCCGTCTCGCCGGCCATACGGATTACATACTTGGGCATGGTGGCATACATCTGATGTTGAATCATCCAGAAGCCGGTGACAATCAGAATAAGGAGCAGCAGGCGTCCGTTGGTGAATACTTTCCCCAATCCTTTGAAAACCTCGGCCATGCTTTTGCCCTGACCGCTCGTATGGGTTGAATGGAAAAACAGGAAGATGGTGCCCAACGCGACGAAGCACAGGGTTGCCGACAGAAAGTTGATGTAGATGTATGCCTGGTCGCCTATCACCGAACGGAGCGGGTCAACGAAGCACTTTCCGGTGAAGGCGCCGATATTGACCATCATGTAGAAGATGGAATATCCGCGTGCTCTCGTTTCCGACGTTGTTTCGCGTGCCACCGAAGCCGAAATGATGGACTTGATGAACGAGCCTCCTACGACAAGAATAATCATGATGGGGACGATCAGCATGCGCAGGGGGCTGGTTTCAATGCCCGTAAACTGTGTTTTCTCACCGTACGTCACCAAGCCCGATGATTCGAGCATCAAAGGCAGCATTCCCAAGCCCAGGTATCCGATAGTCAGCAATGTAAAGGCTATCAGAATGGCTTTCCGATAGCCTATTTTGTCGGCAAAAGCACCGGTAAACATGGGCAGGAAGTAAAGTCCGCCCGAAAACAGTCCGGATATCAGACTGGATTCGAGGTCGTTAAATCCCAATGTGTTGGAAAGGTAGAGGGTAATTACGATAAAGATGGCGTAATAGGCCATACGTTCAAACAGCTCGGAGGCGTTGGCTGTCCAGAAGGCGCGCGAGAATTTGATCATTTTTTAATAAGACTCTTTTTTTATGGTTTGTACAATCATTCGTTTTTCGGACGCAAAGATAGGAAAACTGCGGAGATTTGAAAGGGAGATTGTCGTGAATGGCTTCGTTTTCTTGACCGAACGATTAAGAGTTCGGGAATATTCAGCTGCTTAAGATAGAAAGGAGGAGCGTCGGGTTTCCGATAAGATATAGACTTCGTGGCGGGATGGGTAGATAGAAAAAAGTTCCGGTTCGGAGCCTTGTTGGCAGCGAACCGGAACAATGTTAGTTTATTACTTGAAAGGAATCTGTCGAAAGACTGCTAACCGGAAATTCCTGTTTATTTGAAATAGCGGTTGTACAGACCTTCGAAGCCTTTGCCGTGACGAGCTTCGTCCTTAGCCATTTCGTGAACAGTATCGTGGATAGCGTCCAGATTCAGAGCCTTGGCACGAGTAGCAATACGCTTCTTGTCTTCGCAAGCGCCAGACTCAGCGTTCATTCTCTTTTCAAGGTTAGTCTTGGTATCCCATACGCAGTCGCCCAGCAATTCAGCGAATTTTGCAGCGTGTTCTGCTTCTTCCCAAGCATAGCGTTTGAAGGCTTCAGCTACTTCAGGATAGCCTTCACGGTCAGCTTGACGGCTCATAGCCAGATACATACCTACTTCTGTGCATTCACCCATGAAGTGGTTGTTCAGGTCTTTGATCATTTCATCGTCGCAACCTTTAGCTACGCCGATAACATGTTCGTCAGCAAATGTCAGAGCACCACCGGCTACATTTTCTTCTACTTCTACAAACTTGCTTGCAGGTGCTTTACACAAAGGACATTTCTCGGGAGCTGCGTCTCCTTCATATACGTAACCGCAGACTGTGCATCTAAACTTTTTCATTTTTTTCAGATTTTAAATTAATTAGTTGAAATTGATTTAGTTATTTCTTGTAAGTTCAAAACTTTCTTTTTCTCTACAATGTTTGCATATACCTTTATAATAATAGTGAATCTCGTGTATGCTGTGGCCTTCCAGATCTACTTCTTCTTCCGACAGAGTACGGACGGTATTCTTATTCTTCAGGTCGTAGATCTTTCCACATCGTCTGCACAAAAAATGTGCATGGGGAGTGGTGTCAGCATCATAGCATGTATTCCTTTCATCTATTGTCAAAGTTTGAGCCGCCCCTTGTTCACTCAACAACTTCAGCGTATTATATACAGTTGTCTTCGAAAGGGTGGGGATTTCCGGAGAGAGAGCCGTGTAGATCTCGTCCACAGTAGGGTGCGTACGGTGTTCCATCAAGTATTTCATAATTGCTATACGTTGTACCGAAGGCTTGATGTTATGCGTTTGCAACCGCTCTATGATGTTAATACTCTCCATATTTCTCTTCAAACTTGTAATAATTACATTTTTAATTCTTTTGCAAAGATAGCTACTTCCCGGAAATATCCAAAAGATTTTGGTGAAAAAACAAAGTTTTATCTCTATTTTTGCATTATACAAATTATTTAAGTTTTGCAGCTTGCGGAGCGTGAGTGTTTTTCATGGTTCGTAAGTTCCGCTTCTTTGCGGGTAAAATAATATTTTTATTCTATAAACAACTGGAATATGAATTACGGATATGTGAAAGTGGCGGCTGCTGTACCTTGTGTTAAAGTAGCGGATTGTGAATTTAATGCAGGGCAAATAGAAAAACAGATTATTATTGCCGAAGGAAAGGGAGTGCAAATCATAGCCTTTCCGGAGTTGTCTGTTACGGGTTACACGTGTGGTGATCTCTTTGCACAGCAGCTTCTGATAGAGGAAGCGGAAATGGGACTGATTCAGATTGTAAACAATACACGTCAGCTCGACATCATTTCGATTGTCGGAATGCCCGTCGCCCTGAATGGTTCATTGCTGAACTCCGCGGTTGTCATCCAGAAGGGTAAGGTGTTGGGTGTAGTCCCCAAGACATATTTACCTAATTATAAAGAGTTCTATGAAAAGCGCTGGTTCACGTCGGCGTGCGATGTAACTGAAACATCTGTGCGGTTGTGCGGTCAGGTTGTCCCTTTAGGGAAGAATCTGCTTTTCGAAACGTCCGATACGACTTTCGGAATAGAGATTTGTGAAGACTTGTGGGCGCCTGTTCCACCCAGCTCCACTTTGGTGTTGCAGGGAGCAGAAATCGTATTCAACCTTTCGGCCGATACCGAATCGATAGGCAAGCATGCCTACTTGCGTTCGCTTATCAGTCAGCAGTCGGCCCGTTGCATCGCCGGATATGTGTTTAGCTCCTGTGGGTTTGGCGAATCGACAACCGATGTCGTTTTTGCCGGAAACGGGTTGATATACGAGAATGGAGTACTATTGGCTGCCAGTGAGCGTTTTTCGTTCGAAGAACAGGTTGTGATCAGTGAAATCGATGTGGAATATCTTCGGACAGAGCGTAGAGTGAACACGACGTTTGCTTCATGCCGCTCTTATACACCTGTTGATGCTTCTGCCATACGGATTTCGACAGAATATGTGAACAGTAAGGATCTGAACCTGACCCGTACTTTCGATGCCCATCCGTTTGTTCCGCAAGGACCAACCCTGGATGAACGTTGCGAAGAAATCTTTTCTATCCAGACGTCGGGCCTGGCGCAACGTTTACGGCATACTCGTGCCAAGAGTGCGGTGGTTGGCATTTCGGGAGGCCTGGACTCGACCTTGGCTTTGTTAGTGTGTGTCAGGACTTTCGATAAATTAGGTTGGTCTCGTAAGGGAATTGTGGGTGTCACGATGCCCGGATTCGGTACAACCGACCGTACCCATACCAATGCAGTAGAATTAATGAATTCGTTGGGAGTCACCGTGCGTGAGGTGAGCATCAAGGATGCCTGCCTGCAGCATTTCAAGGATATCGGGCATGATGCGAGTGTGCACGACGTCGTGTATGAAAACTCACAGGCTCGTGAACGTACTCAGATTCTGATGGATATTGCCAATCAGACCTCAGGCCTGGTAATCGGTACGGGCGACTTGTCGGAACTGGCTTTAGGATGGGCTACCTATAATGGGGACCACATGTCGATGTACGGCGTCAATGGAAGCGTGCCCAAGACGCTGGTGAAACACTTGGTGAAGTGGGTCGCAGAAAATGGTATGGATGAGGCTTCACGGGCAACCTTGCTCGACATTGTAGATACGCCCATCAGTCCGGAACTGATTCCGGCCGATGAAGCCGGCAACATCAAGCAGATCACCGAAGACCTGGTGGGTCCATACGAATTGCACGACTTTTTCCTCTATTATTTCATGCGTTGCGGATTCCGTCCCTCAAAGATCTATTTTCTGGCAACACGCACTTTCAAGGGAACTTATGATGAAGAAACAATCAAGAAGTGGTTATCAACTTTCTTCCGCAGGTTCTTCAACCAGCAGTTCAAGCGTTCCTGCTTGCCCGATGGGCCGAAGGTGGGAAGCATTGCCATCAGTCCGCGTGGCGACTGGAGGATGCCGAGTGATGCGTCAGTGAATGCGTGGTTGAAAGAAGTCGAGGCCTTGGAATGACGTTTTTAGGGTTCCAGATAGTATTTCTTGTATAACTTCTGATAAGCTTTGGTCTTCTTGAATGTGTCGAGCCACAGGTTGAGGCTGTCCAGCAGGGCGGGAGACTGCTTGCTGACCGCCCAGGAGTAGAACTGCGTAAAGCTGATGTCGGTAGAGATATCTATTTGCGGTAAGCTGTCAATGACAGCTTGTGCAATGCTTTCGTTGCATACGGCGTAGTCGATGTCGCCGTGTGCAACGAGGAATATCAGTTGTTCGGGTCCGTATTTCTCTATTTCATTGATATAGATCGTGTCGGCTATTTCATGACTCAGGTTGCGGATGCGCAGAATGGAGGGCGCATCCTTGACTACATGCAGTGTTTTTCCGGCCAGTTCCAGCTGGTTTTTGATATAGTGTGCCGAGTCTTGCGGCGACGTCGGTTTGCGTTGCACCAATACTTCTTTGTTCAGTGCAATGGGGTGTGTCAGCAGCAATGAGTCCTTCAGTTCGCTGGTGGCAAGTACATCGTAGGCTATGACATCGAATTTTCCTTCGGCCAATCCTTGCAAGCGCTTTTCAAAACTCATTTCAGGAGTAATGGCTGTCTGCAGGTGATGGTCGCGGGCGAATGCCTCAATCAGTTCGTAGTGGAACCCTGATAATGTGTCGCCATCGACAAAAAAGCTGATGGAGTTGTACTCCGTAGCGGCGTGTATGACTCCTTCGCCGGCTATTTCCTGATAGTCACGCGGATGATAGGGGCTTTCTTGCCGGGTTGGCAGGAAAAAGGTGGCGATGAGTGTGGCAACAATGCCCAATGCCAGGTATTTTAAGACTTTCTTTCTGTTCATCTTTGGCGGCTTTCTGTTGTGTGGTCGGATTAATCATAGAAATTCCACGAAACGCCAAGTTTCAGCAAGCGGGGATTGATGGGGTAGTGTGGAACCAGGAAATAGTTGCGGTTACCCATGCCCGAGTTGACGTGGTACATCATGACGAAAATGCGTGTGCGTTTCAGTTGCAGGTTGGCATAGACGTTGACTATCGGGTATCCTCCGATTTTCACCTGATCGTCTGCGGCCTGCAGGTGGAATTGCTGGATGGCAGGCGTGTAGGCAGGGGCATTGTATTCACTGAAGTAGCGTACATCGGCTCCCAGCTGGACGGTCAGCACCTTTTTAGCTATCTTGGTCAGCAGGTAAAAGTTGTGGTATAAGGAGAGCTGTGGTAACGGCAGGACGGTTTCATTGCTTGACTTCTGCCATGTGACTTCGTTGTCTAAATGGAAAATACCCAATTTGAAGTCCTGCTT
Organism: uncultured Bacteroides sp.; assembly: GCA_902472795.1. Classification (GTDB taxonomy): domain Bacteria; phylum Bacteroidota; class Bacteroidia; order Bacteroidales; family Bacteroidaceae; genus Bacteroides. The sequence goes on from CABROZ010000010.1 coordinate 14,468, forward strand.
CAGTGTAGCGTCGATTACCTGAATGTTACCGCTGTTTTGGGCAGGCAAGGCATTCTGGTTGAAGTAGGTGTAGTTCTTTATGTTTTCTACTCCGGCCCGCAGGTTGGTCCTCCACCGGTCGATATTTAGTTCGCCTTCTATGCGGGTACGGAATTCCTTGTTCATGTTATCGTTGTCCCAATAAAAGTGATTCGAATGATAGTGGCGCATGTAGAAGGAAGGCAGTGTGTTGGTGATGTATCCGCGTGCGTACAGGTTGACCGTGTCTTTCCATAAGCGGAAGTTGAGGTCCATGTCGCCATGAATGCGGAACTGGCCTAATGCCTTATCCACAAGACCTATTTCGCCATCTACCCTGTAGTGCAGGGTTTTCCCTTCGCGCTTGGCCAGTTCGCCACCCACATAGACTTCCTGTTCGGTATAGTGGCTGAGCGGGCGTGGTTCAGCGGTCAGGGTGTCTCCCATCATTTCGTACCGGCTGAATTTGTGTGAGATGTAAGCCGTAAGTCCGGCTTTGGCATATTTGTTGAAGCCTTCGAGCAAAGCGATGCCGAAGGTGTTTTTTACGCTGAATGCCACGGTCGAGTCGTTGCTCGATCCGTTTTGATAATAAGTGCGGGCGTATATGCCGTCTGTTTCGCTACCGGCCCGGAAACGGTGGCTGGAGCGTTCTATCTTCATGGTATGGATGAAGCTGGTGACCGGAACAAATTCCGTGGTCACCGTAGTGTCCTGTGGTGCTGGCGGAATGCTATCGCCCTGTTGGGCCATGGCCTTCGTTTGTTGGTTGTTGTTTTTGGTCTCTACTTTGACGGTCTCTCGTTCAAACCCTAACCGGTAGCGGTGCGTCAGATAAACGTAGAAGTTGTGGTTACGGTTAGACGTCTGTTCCATGTTGACCGGTATGTTGGTCGATTCGTACTCTTGTTTGCCTTCCGACATGTTTTCGGGGCGTGTGATGTACTGATCGTCGGCAATACCGCCGTTTTCGTTCATCTTCATAAAGAAGTTGTTGTACATGGCCTGAAGCTGATACTTCTGGCCTATGTAGCTGGCGAAGATGCCTGCATTGAAGTGAGCGGTTGACTGGTTAGCATAGTAACCACGTCCGTACAGATAGTCGATGTTGAATCCGAAAGCAAGTTGCTTGTTGGCATTGACTGAGAAATACGATTTGAAACGTTCCTCTCCGTTGATTTTACTTCCGGCCTTGTAGTATGTCAGGTTACTGTAGGGAATATTACTGTTGGTGAAGTTTAGCTGGTCCGGTCGGAAAAAGAAGCTGGAAAACGGTTCTATGAAGATAGTCGGCTCTGCTTCTTTGCGTTCGTAGAACAGGCGTGACAAGCGTGGAGAGCCCAGATTTCCCAGATAGTTATAGTGGCCGTTCATACCTTCTACCAAGTTGGTATTCTGGAAATTGAGTGTAACCGTATCTACCGGTACGATGGTGCGTTCGCCTAATTTTTCACTTAAATGCCACATGTACAGTTTTGGGGGAAGGCTTTCGATTTCCGTACTTGTGCTGTCTGTAAGGTTGTCCGGTTGGGTACTGGGATCAATCTGGTTGCCATACTGATCTCGGATACTTGTGCCAGCATTCATGGGAGTGAGAGTGTTTTGTGCTTTCAATCCCAAAGTCCCTATAATGGTCAATAATATATATGTCAGTACAATTCGTCTCATAATTAGGCGCAAAGATACAATAAATTCTTGTTTGCTTCTTTAATTCCCTCTTTTTTACTTCTTTTTTAGGATTGAAAAGTCAGAGTGTCTTTGCGGATAACTAAGGGAAAATAGTGCACTAACTATTGCACTGTGAGTGCAACAGGCATTGCACTGTCAGTGCAGTAGTAGGTGCACTATGAGTGCAGTAGTTATTGCACTGTAAGGGAAAGCTTGTGGGGCTGGTGCTGGAAAGAGGCAAAAGGTTCGGCTTGTCTGTTTTTATTTTGAGAGGAGATGTTGCAAGCCTTTCATCGCACGCTCGTCGTTTACAAAAAAAAGAAGGTACATCTTTCTTTTGACGTACCCTCTTTTTCAAGTGAATATTGTGCCTTGCGGCTTATACTTCTTTGATCAGTTCCATGCCCCGTTTGATGGCTTCCTCGTTCATGGGGATGAGGTGATGATGACGTTCGGGCAGGGTTTTCTTCAGACCTTTGATGACGTTTTCCAGTGTGACGATGGGCATGATTTTCAGCAAGCCACCGAGCACAATCATGTTAAACGCCTTAGCGTTGTTCATTTCGTTGGCTGCATCCATGGCATCGATGCGGTAAACGTGAATGTCCTTACGGGTGGGCGGGTTGATGATGCCGTATCCGTCGTAGATCAGGACACCACCGGGCTTAACCTTGCTTTCGAACTTTTCGAGCGATGGCTGGTTCAGGATGATGGCGGCATCGTACTTGCTGAGGATGGGGGAGGAGATCTTATCATCGCTTACGATGACGGTCACGTTGGCCGTACCTCCACGTTGCTCCGGTCCGTAGGCAGGCATCCATGTCACTTCCTTGTTTTCCATCAATCCCGAATATGCCAGGATTTTACCCATGGACAACACACCTTGTCCGCCGAAGCCTGATATGATGATTTCTGTTTTCATTGTCTTTCTTCTTTTGAATTATTTATCTTTCAAGTCTCCCAGCGGATAGAAGGGGAACATGTTCTCTTCCATCCATTTGTTGGCCTTTTCCGGCGACATCTTCCAACCCGAGTTGCAGGTCGAAACAATTTCGACAAGGTTGCTGCCTTTTCCGGCCATGGAGTTTTCGAATGCCTTACGGATGGCTTTCTTGGCCTTGCGGATGGCGGGGACGGATTGTACGCTCTGGCGCGTTACGTAGGCCGTTCCTTCCAGCTGTGCGGCGATATCGGCCATCTTCAGCGGATAGCCGTGCAGGTGTACGTCGCGTCCGTAGGGGCAGGTGGCTGTCTTCATGCCGACAAGGGTGGTGGGAGCCATTTGTCCGCCGGTCATGCCGTAGATGGCATTGTTGATGAAGATGATGGTGATGTTTTCACCGCGGTTCAGTGCATGGATGGTTTCGGCGGTACCGATGCAAGCCAAGTCGCCGTCGCCCTGGTAGGTGAATACCAGTCGGCTGGGCCAGAGGCGCTTGATGGCAGTGGCCAATGCAGGCGCACGTCCGTGGGCAGCTTCCTGCCAGTCGATGTCCAAATAGTTGTAGATGAATACGGCACATCCTACCGGAGAGATTCCGATGGCCTTGTCCTCCATGCCCATCTCTTCGATTACTTCGGCTATCAGCTTGTGGACAACACCGTGGCTGCATCCCGGGCAGTAGTGCATGGGATTGTCGTTCATCAGAGTCGGTTTCTTGTAAACCAGATTCTCGGGCTTTATAATATCTTCTTTTGTCATAATCACTTCTCCTTATCTGTTGGTGAAACGTATGAAAAACTCTACGACCTTGACGAAGATGGCTGCACTGCAGACATAGACGAACAGCATGAAGTTGTCTTTCGCCACGAAGTAGGTGATAACCGCAGCGACGGCGAGTATCAGGAAAAGAATGTTCAGTACGTTTCTTATTTTATCGGAATCCATTCCTTATTATTGTTTATCCATTGATGATTTTTTTCTTTCAGGGCTTCAACAATCTCGTCCGGATCGGGGACAATGCCTCCCAGGCGTCCGAAGTGCTCTACTTTTACTTTGCCGTTTACGGCAAGGCGGACGTCTTCGATCATTTGTCCGGCATTCAGCTCTGTAACCAGTATTCCTTTCACTTTGTCGGCATAGGCTGCAATGGCTTTTGTCGGGAAAGGCCATAAGGTGATAGGACGCAGAATTCCGACTTTGATGCCTTCTTTGCGTGCCAGTTCCATACTCTTTTGTCCGATACGTGCCATCGAGCCGAAGGCGATGATGAGGTAATCGGCATCTTCACAGTTGATTTCCTCGAAGCGGACTTCATTCTTTTCTATTTCGCGGTATTTTGCCTGGAAACGGATGTTGTTCTTTTCCATTTCTTCGGGCTTCAGCTCGAGGGATGTGATGATGTTGGGCTTGCGGTCTTTTGTCTTTCCGGTAGTGGCCCATGGGCATTGGGCGATGACTTCTTCGTCGGTGCGGCGTGGCTTTTGCGGGGGAAGTACCACTTTTTCCATCATCTGTCCGATTACTCCGTCGGCCAGGATGATGGCGGGATTACGATACTTGAAGGCAAGTTCGAATGCCAGTCCTACAAAGTCGGCCATTTCCTGTACCGAAGCCGGTGCGAGGGCTATCAGGCGATAGTCGCCGTGTCCGCCGCCTTTGACTGTCTGGAAGTAATCGGCCTGGCTGGGTTGGATGGTTCCCAATCCGGGACCGCCACGCATCACGTTGACGATGAGGCAGGGCAATTCTGCTCCGGCCAGGTAGGAGATGCCTTCCTGTTTCAGGCTGACGCCCGGACTTGACGAGGAGGTCATTACCATTTTACCGCTACCTGCACCTCCATATACCATGTTGATGGCGGCTACTTCGCTCTCTGCCTGTAGTACTACCATGCCGGTAGTCTCCCAGGGCTTCAGTTCTGCGAGAGTTTCCAAAACCTCCGATTGCGGAGTGATGGGATAGCCGAAGTAACCATCGACTCCGCAACGTATAGCTGCATGGGCGATGGCTTCGTTTCCTTTCATTAATACAACTTCTTCTGCCATATTCAATCTGATTTATTCTACTTTTACTTTATAAACTGAGATACATCCGTCCGGACAAACTGTGGCGCACGAAGCGCATCCGTTACACGTATCTTCCAATATCTGGTGGGCATAGTTATACCCTTTGATGTTCACCTCTTTGGTGAGGGCTATTACATGGAGTGGACAAGCCACGGCACACAGGTTGCAGCCTTTGCAACGCTCGGTGTCAACAACAATTGCTCCTTTGATTTTTGCCATAATATACGTTCCTTTATATGTTATTGATTATACATGTCTTTGTTATAGAAATTGAGAATGTCCATTACCATTCGGTGGGCTTCCTTTGCGGGGCTTTGAGGGTTGATGTCGATGGCGTATTGGTAATTGTTGAGTGCCTGTTGCCAGTTGCCTTGTTTCCGGTAAGCGTTTCCGCGCAGGTAGTAGGCTTCGTCGAGTCGCGAAGAAGCATTCTGCAGGAATTCGTCAAGTTGCTGGATGGCTTGTTCTACATCTCCTTGGTTGATAAGCTCTTTTATGGTGATTAATGTTTCCATATTTCTTCAGCATCTGTTTTTATTCACCCACAAAGATAGTTTTTATTTGCTGACATCAATCATCTAATATGTGAAAAATAGTAATAGACTACGTCATAAACCTTGTTTTTCTATCAGAATGTCAGATTAGGAGTGATTTTTTAACGTATTGGAGGCATGGATGCTTTACAGGAGGTTTATGTCATTTTGTGCCGAATGACTTGTCTTTTAGACCATGCAAGTGTTGCTCGTGAGCCGCGCAAGTGTTGCTCCTGAGCCGTACAAGTGTTGCTCGCGAGCCGTGCAAGTGTTGCTCGCGAGCCGTGCAAGTGTTGTTTTCGGGCGGTTGGGAAAAGGTATGATGGTTGCGCTTTGGGAAGGGAAGACGAGGATGTGCCTGAAATGAAAAACAGGCACAGCATGATGCTGACTGTGGCTGCAGAGTGTGTTGTTGGGCAGCGTTGCGGGTCAGTATCCTGCTGTGCCTGAAGAGGTGTTCAGAGCGCTTAGGCCTTCAAGTATTGGGTACGAGAATGCGCTTATCTTTATTTGCTTACGGGAATCTTTTCGATTCGGCGTTGGTGGCGTCCTCCTTCGAATGTCGTATTGAAGAATTCGGTCAGAATCTTGTCGGCCTCGTCAGTGGTGATGAAACGTCCGGGCATCACGAGTACGTTGGCATCGTTGTGTTGTCTTGCCAAATGAGAAATCTCGGGTATCCAGCACAAGGCTGCACGTATGCCTTGGTGTTTGTTCAGCGTCATGTTGATTCCGTTGCCGCTTCCACAGATGGCAATGCCCGGATAGCATTCGCCTGCTTCTATGGCGTTGGCCAGCGGATGGGCAAAGTCGGCATAGTCGCAACTTTCGGTCGAGTAGGTGCCAAAGTCTTTATATTCCCAACCCTTGGCTTCTAACCAGCTGCGTACATATTGTTTCAGTTCGTATCCGGCGTGGTCGGAACAAATTCCTATTGTTTTCATTTTACTTCGGTTTATGATTTAATATGCTATTGTAATGATTGACAGAACGCAGACAGGGCAGAATGGCTGCGCTGTCTGCGTTCAACTATAAATCGGACCGTAGGTCTTCAACTGTTTAGAGCATGGCTTTTACCTGCTTGTAAACGTTTTCGGCCGTAAAGCCCAGTTTTTCGTCCAATACCTTGTAGGGAGCGGAGAAACCGAAGGATTCCAATCCCCAGATTTTACCGTGTGCTCCAACCAGACCCTGCAGATTGACGGGCAGACCTGCTGTCAGACCAAATACTTTGGCATCGGCAGGAATAATGCTTTCCTGATATCCGGGTGCCTGGCTGCGGAACAGGCCTTCTGACGGAGCTGATACGATACGTACTTTTACTCCATCCTTGCGCAGTAATTCGGCTCCAGCTACCAGAGTCGATACTTCGGAACCGGAAGCAACCAGGATTACGTCGGGGTTGGCATCGGAACCGGCTACGATGTAGGCGCCTTTGGCTGCCTGTGAGTAGTCGTTGCCGGCAGGCAGGTTGGCGATGTTCTGACGGGAGAAGATCAATGCCGTAGGAGTGGTAGTGTTCTCCATGGCCAGTCTCCATGCAACGGTCGTCTCTTCGGCATCGGCCGGACGAAGTACCAGTGTAGAGTTGTGGCCTTTATGGTTTTTCAGTTTCTCCATCAGACGGATTTGTGCTTCTTGTTCAACGGGTTCGTGAGTCGGACCGTCTTCGCCTACGCGGAAGGCATCGTGTGTCCAGATGAACTTCACGGGAACTTCCATGAGGGCAGCCATACGGACTGCAGGCTTCATGTAGTCGGAGAATACGAAGAAAGTACCGCATGCCGGAATTACACCACCGTGCAGTGCCATACCGATGCAGCAGCAAGCCATCGTCAGCTCGGCTACACCTGCCTGGAAGAAGGCACCGGTGAAGTCGCCCTTCTGGAAGGCATGAGTTTTCTTCAGGAAGCCGTCGGTCTTGTCCGAGTTGGAAAGGTCGGCCGAAGCAACGATCATGTTTTCTACCTGAGTAGCCAGTGCGCCCAGTACGGTTGCCGATGCAGCACGTGTGGCAGAACCGGGTTTTTGCTCAATGGCATCCCAGTTGACTTGAGGTGCTTTGCCCGAGAAGAATTGTTCCAATTTGGCTGCTTTTTCGGGGTTGGCTTGAGCCCAAGCTGCTTTTTCGGCATACTTTTGCTTCATGATTTCCTTCAGTTCGGCAGCGCGTTTTGCGTACAGTTCCTTGACTTCGGGGAAGATTACGAATGGATTTGTCGGGTCACCGCCCAGATTCTTGATGGTATTGATGTAAGCATCTCCACCCAGCGGGGCACCGTGAGTAGCACAGTTGGCTTCGTAGCTGCTGCCGTCGGCTTTGCGTGCTCCCTTACCCATGATGGTATGGCCGATGATCAGCGTCGGACGTTCTTTTTCTGCTTTGGCTTCAGTAAGAGCCTTACGGATTTCTTCCGGATTGTTACCGTCGATCTTGATGACTTTCCAACCCCAGGCCTCGTATTTCATGGCAGTATCTTCGATGGTTACGGCCTTGGTTTCGGTCGAGAGCTGAATATCGTTTGAGTCATAGAACATGATCAGGTTGTCCAGTCCCAGAGTGCCGGCGATACGTCCTGCGCCCTGTGAAATTTCTTCCTGTACGCCGCCATCCGAGATGTAAGCATAGATGGTTTGGTTCATCACTTCGCCGAAGCGTGCTTTCAGGAATTTGGCTGCGATAGCTGCGCCTACGGCAAAGGTATGTCCCTGGCCGAGGGGGCCGGATGTGTTTTCGATTCCGCGCATCACGTCGCGTTCAGGATGTCCCGGAGTCGGGCTTCCCCATTGGCGGAATTCTTTTAATTCATCCAATGTGAACTTACCTGTTAATGCAAGCTGAGAATAAAGCATCGGTGACATGTGACCCGGGTCGAGGAAGAAGCGGTCACGGCCTTCCCAAGTCGGATTCTCGGGATCGTACACCAGAAATTCAGAGAACAGTACATTGACAAAATCAGCGCCACCCATTGCGCCGCCCGGATGGCCGGAGTTTGCTTTTTCAACCATGGAAGCAGCAAGGATTCGGATGTTGTTTGCTGCAAGGTTCATAAGTTTGTTGTCGTTCATATTGATAATAAATTAGTATTTGTAAAGTTGATACACAGAGTAACTTATACTTGCTTTTTAAAGTCAGCGACAAAGATAACTCTTTATGTGAAATTAGCAACAAGGAAAGTTACTCTTTTTTTAGATATTTTTTATCTCCTTCTTGTTTTAAGTACAATAAGTCTTTCGAGCTGATTTACTGTAACTCGACAGTAACTATTGATTTGGCCGGAAGCTTGATTTTCATCACTCCTTTATTGATTTTTACCTCTTTGAAGGGCACTGGTTTTACTTGGTCGGGCTTCTCGAAAGAGTTGTAGTCGGTAACCTTTTTCGAGGTCAGTATTTCGCCCACTGCCTTTTGTGCTTTGACGCCCGGCAGGTTTACAATAACTTCCTGTGCGTTTTCTACATCAACATTGGAGATTGAAAGGTGGATTTTCCCGTCTTTGTCTTTCGAAGCTGTTGCGCTGATCATGGGCAGTTTGCGGTTGTCGCGTACGGTCATGGTATCGCAACTTAGTTCGAGAGGCAGATAGGTAGCATCCTGATGCACTTTGTACATCTTGAATACGTAATAGGTGGGAGTCAGCACCATATCTTTCCCTTTTGTCAGAATCATGGATTGGAGCACATTGACAACCTGTGCGATGTTTGCCATCTTCAGGCGGTCGGTATATTTGTGGAAGATATCCAGCGACAAGGAGGCGACAAAGGCGTCACGCAGCGTGTTCTGTTGGTAGAGGTGTCCTTTGATGGTGCCGGGTTCTTCGTCCCACCAGGTTCCCCATTCATCGAGAATCAGCGCCACATTTTTCTTCGGATCGTATTCGTCCATGATGGCACAGTGCTTCTTGATGACGTCTTCGATTTCGCGGCATTTTCCCATTGTCCAGTAATAGTCCTCCGTGTTGAACTTGGTGGCAGATCCTTTGCTTCCATCCCATCCGGTTACTGTGTAGTAATGCAGTGAAAGTCCGTTCATGCGTGCTCCTACGCGATCCATCAGGACTTTTGTCCAGTTGTAGTCGTAGTCGCTGGCTCCGCTGGCAATCTTATACAGATTGTTGCCGTCGTAGTTGCGGCAATAAGTGGAGTAACGGCGATACAGGTCGGAGTAGTATTCGGGGCGCATGCTTCCGCCGCATCCCCAGCTTTCGTTGCCTACTCCGAGGAATTTCACTTTCCAGGCTTTGTCTCGCCCGTTTTTCCGGCGCAGGTTGGCCATGGGAGAATCGCCTTCAGAGGTCATGTATTCGACCCATTTGGCAAGTTCTTCTACAGTGCCGCTTCCTACGTTGCCGCTGATGTAGGGCTCGCAACCCAGCATTTCGCACAGGTTGAGGAACTCGTGCGTGCCGAAGCTGTTGTCTTCGATGGTACCTCCCCAGTTGTTATTGACCATCTTGGGGCGGTTCTCTTTCGGGCCGATTCCGTCCATCCAGTGGTATTCGTCGGCAAAACAGCCACCCGGCCATCTGAGCACGGGGACCTGCAATTCCTTGAGGGCGTTGAATACGTCCGTACGGTAGCCTTTGATGTTGGGGATGTCGGAGTCTTCGCCTACCCACAATCCGCCATAGATACATGTACCCAGGTGTTCGGCAAACTGGCCGTAGATTTCTTTAGGAATGATTTGTGTTCCTTGTTCGGCCTGTACGGTGATTGTTGCACTTTTTTGTGCAGAGAGTGACAACGAAGCTGTCAACAGGAAGCTGCTAATGATCAGGCTTTTTTTCATAAGGTAGTCTTTTTGGGGGTGATTGTGGTTATTTATTTTTTGTATTTCACTGCTGTTTCCTCAATGGGCAGTGCGGTTTTATAGCTTTCAATATAGGCATTGAATCCGGCTACATCTTCTGCCGTCGGAGCGATTTCGACGCCGGCATCGCCTGCGAATACCTTTTCGTCCAGGAAGTCGGCCAACGTTTGTTTCTTGTCATTGTTGACAAGGTAAGAGCCGAGCAGGGCAATACCCCATGCGCCACCTTCACCTGCGGTTTCCATGACCGAGATGGGGGAGTTGATGGCTGCAGCCAGTATTCTTTGTCCTACGCCTTTTGTCTTGAACAAGCCGCCGTGGCCGGTGATTCTGTCCACTTTGATTTTTTCTTCGTTGAAGAGGATGTCGTTGCCTATTTTGAGCACGCCGACCGAGGCATACAAATGGGCACGCATGAAGTTGGCCAAGTTGAATTTGTCGTTGGCCGAGCGTACGAACAAGGGGCGTCCTTCGGCAAGTCCTGTAACGGGTTCGCCCGAGATGTAGTTGTACGAGATCAAGCCACCGCAATCGGTGTCGCCTTCAAGGGCATGGTTGTAGAGTTTGCCATAGATTTCGTTCATGTCAACGGGGATGCCCATGAGTTCCTGGTATTCTTTGAACAGATTGACCCATGCGTTGAGGTCGGATGTGCAGTTGTTGCAGTGCACCATCGCTACGAGGCTTCCGTCGGGGGTCGTCACCATGTCGATCATTTCGTAGGGTTTCGACAGGTCTTTTTCGAGCACAATCATCGAGAAAGAGGAAGTTCCTGCCGATACGTTTCCTGTGCGTTGTTTTACGGCATTGGTGGCTACCATGCCTGTACCGGCGTCTCCTTCGGGTGGGCATACGGGGATGCCTGCTTTCAGGTGTCCCGATACATCGAGCTTTTTGGCTCCTTCTGCTGTCAGTGTGCCTGCGTTTTCGCCTGCCAGCAATACTTTGGGCAGGATGTCCTGCAGTGTCCAGCTGAATCCTTTGGGGGCAATCAGTTTATTGAATTTCTCAACCATTTCGGCCGAGTAGTTTTTGGTAGTCGGGTCGATGGGGAGCATACCTGATGCATCGCCTATGCCCAATACTTTCTGACCGGTTATCTGCCAGTGTACATATCCGGCAAGGGTTGTCAGGAAATCAATGTCCTTAACGTGGGGTTCGTTGTTCAGGATGGCTTGGTAGAGGTGGGAAATGCTCCAGCGCAGCGGGATGTTATAGACGAAGAGTTCGGACAGTGCTGCGGCGGCTTCTCCTGTATTGGTGTTTCTCCAGGTGCGGAAGGGTACGAGGATTTCTTGTTCTTTGTTGAATGCCATATAGCCGTGCATCATGGCGCTGATGCCGATGGCAGCCAATGTTTCTATTTCGATGCCATATAATTCTTTGACGTTTGACCGCAGGTCTGAGTAGCAATCCTGTAATCCATTCCAGATGGCTTCGATGCTGTATGTCCAAAGTCCATCGACCAATTGGTTTTCCCACGTGTGGCTGCCTTGAGCTATGGGTTTGTTTTCCTGGTCGATCAAGACTGCTTTGATTCGAGTCGATCCGAATTCTATGCCAAGGATGGCTTTTCCTGCTTCGATAGTTGATTTTGCATCTAATTTCATAATGGAACCGGTAATTTAAGGTGTGATGTTAATTGTAGATTTATAAGTTTGAAGTTTAGAGCGTCTGCAACCGGAGTGGTGCTCTTCTGTTCGCTTCTGTTTGAAGAAGGAAGGCCTTCTCGATGGATCGCTGCCGACTCCCCGTTGTTGTGGCTCTAATACCTTTTTTTAAAAGTATAAAAGTGCTGCAAACGATTGCTCGTTGAGCACTTTTATACTTAGTTTATGACAATGCTTTTATTAGCAGAGGGCTTTGTTGAGCATGTAGTACACTTCGTTCATGCGCAGTTCTTTCTTGAATTCGCTGATTGTAGTGTCTTTGTCGATATGTACCATTTCGATGCCTGCGATTTCGGCATAGTCTTCCCAATATTCGGCGGTAAGGTCGTAGGAGAAGCAGGAGTGGTGAGTTCCACCGGCCAGGATCCATGCACCTGCACCGATTTCGAAGTTAGGCATGGGTTTCCACAGAGCGGAAGCAACGGGCAGTTTGGGCAGCGGTTTGGGTTCGATGCATTCAACGTCGTTGACGATGAGGCGGAAGCGGTTGCCAAGGTCAACGACTGTAGCTGTGCAGCCTTTGCCTACTTTCGAAGTAAATACGAGGCGTGCGGTTTCGCTCTTGCGGATGCCGATGCCCAGGAAGTGAACTTCAAGGCGTGGCTTCTTGGCGGCGATGAGCGGACATACTTCGAGCATGTGTGCCTGAAGGATGGCGCTGTTTTCGCCGTCGAAGTTCAGGGTGTAGTCCTCGAGGAATGAGCAGCCGTTGGGCAGTCCTTGGTTCATAACCCATACGGTGCGGTAGAGGGCTGCCGACTTCCAGTCGCCTTCTGCTCCGAAGCCATAGCCTTCGGCCATCAGACGTTGTGATGCCAAGCCGGGGATCTGGTCGAAGTGGCTGCCGTCTGTCTGACCCAGGTCGTCGAAGTTGGTTGTGAAGCCTTTGGCGCCTTTGTCTTTCAGGATGGCGCGCAATGCGAGTTCTGCCTTAGCCGAGTTCCAGACTTTCTGGTAAGCTTCGGTCGATTTGTCTTCGAGGGCTGCGTCGTGGTCGTACTCGTTGAAGTAGGTTTGTACCAAAGCATCGGCGTCGGCGTCTTTCACTTGCTTGTGGTATTCCATCAGTTCGCTGACGGGGCAGTAGTCAACGTGGTATCCCATGCGTTGTTCTGCTTCAACTTTATCACCGTCGGTTACGGCTACGTTGTTCATCTGGTCGCCAAAGCGGATGATCAGCATGTCTTGTGCGTCGGCCCATGCTGCGCAGACGCGCATCCATACGGCGATTTTCTTTTGGGTTTCTTCTTCCTTCCAGTAGCCTACTACCACTTTGCGGCGTACACGCATGCGGGTGCAGATGTGTCCGAATTCGCGGTCGCCGTGTGCGCTTTGGTTCAGGTTCATGAAGTCCATGTCCATTGTGTCCCAAGGAATTTCCTTGTTGTATTGGGTGTGCAGGTGGAGCAGGGGTTTCTTGAGTTGTTGCAAGCCGTGAATCCACATTTTGGCAGGCGAGAAGGTGTGCATCCATGTGATGACGCCGATGCATTTATCTTCGTTGTTGGCTGCTTTGAATACGGCTTCTACTTCTTTGGAAGAGTTGGCTGTGCCTTTATATACCACTTTTACAGGCAGTTTGCCCGATTCATTAAGTCCTTTTACCATTTCGTTGCTGTGTGCATCTACTGCGATTACAGCATCACCTCCGTACAGCAGCTGTGCTCCTGTGACGAACCATACTTCATATTGATCAAATGCGTTCATAATACTATAGTTTTTAAGTAGTTGGTTAATATTTCTTTTTTAAAGTTGTTTTCCTGGTTTCGGGTTGCTTCCGATATTATTTCTGTCCGTAGTAGGCGTTGGGGCCATGCTTGCGGTTGAAGTGCTTTTCGATGAGCAGTGGGTTCATGGTCAGGTTCGGATTGACGGTGAAGGCAATCGAAGCCATTTTGGCTACCTGTTCCATGACTACGGCGTTGTGGACAGCGTCGTGCGCGTCTTTTCCCCACGAGAATGGGCCGTGGTTCTTGACCAGCACTCCGGGGGTGTGGACGGGGTTCAGTCCTTCGAAGCGTTTCACGATGACATTTCCCGTTTCCAGTTCGTATGCGCCTTTTACTTCGGCTTCGGTCATGTCGGCCGTGCAGGGGATGGCGTCGTGGAAGTAGTCGGCATGGGTTGTGCCGATGTTGGGGATGTCGCGTCCGGCCTGTGCCCAAGCCGTGGCGTATGTAGAGTGGGTGTGTACAACTCCGCCTATTTCGGGGAAGGCTTTGTAGAGGACGACGTGGGTCGGCGTGTCTGACGAGGGTCTGAGTTTACCTTCGACTACGTTTCCGTCGAGGTCCACTACTACCATGTCTTCGGCTTTCATTTCGTCGTAGCTGACTCCACTTGGCTTGATGACTACCAGGCCTGTTTTACGGTCGATGCCCGATACGTTTCCCCAGGTGAAAATGACTAATCCATGTTTCACCAGGTCGAGGTTGGCGTGAAATACCTGTTCTTTTAATTCTTCTAACATATCTGTTTTTTTTATAAATGTTATAGTTTGAATTTCGGAGCTTTCCGATACGCTTTTTCGTTGAATTGGTAGAGTGCGGCTCCCCGTTTCGAGTTGGTCTTGTCGATGAGGTCTGTCTTCTCGACGAAGTCCATCAGGGCAATCCGTTTTCGGAAATTCCGTTTGTCGATGGCTTCTCCGTAGATTGCTTCGTAGAGGCTTTGCAGTTGCGACAAGGTGAACAGTTTGGGGAGCAGGTTGAAGCCTATGGGGGCAACCGATGCCTTTTGTTGCATGAGGGCTCGTGCCTGTCCGACCATTGCCTGATGGTCGAATATCAGCGGTGGAAGCTCGTTGATGTTGACCCAGAAGGCATTGTGCCTTTGCACCAGTTCTCGGTCGTATTCGTTGATGTTGATTAGTGCATAGTATGCAATCGATACAACTCTTTCGCCGGGATCGCGGTCTATGGCTCCAAACGAGCCGACTTGCTCCATATATACCTGATCCAATCCTGTCAGTTCGGCCAGTACACGTTTGGCGGCATCGTCTATGCTTTCGTCTTTTTGGACGAATCCTCCCATCAGGGACCACTCGCCTAATGCCGGTTCGAAATTCCTTTTCAGGAGTAGCAGGTTCAGTTCTCCTTCATGGAATCCGAAAATGATACAGTCTACCGATACGTAAAACTTAGGATTGATGCTGTAATAATTGCTCATTGATGAATGCACTGTATTATATCGTTCGTTTTTTTTAAGGGTGGTGGGGAGTCTTGCAAGTGGGTTGGAAAAGAAGTTAAGGAAGTGTTTTTTGCGGCTTCCTTAACTTCGTGTTGTTTTCCCTTTTTTCTTGCAAAACGTGTGTTAGCCGTTGGTGCGCACTTTCAGGCGATTACCAGAAGTAAGCGTAGAAGAGTGCGCAGAGGATGATGACGCCCAGTGTGGCGATGACATCCCATTTGTTCCAGCTTTTCAGTATTTCTTGTTTATAGCTGCCGGTGAAGGTGATGGCTTCGATCTGCTGCTGGGTAGGTTTCGGCGTGAAGCAGGAAACGACTGCCATCAGGACGATCAGGAATACGAGCAGCCATACTTCGAAGATCAGCCAGTTGGTTTGCCAGAACCAGGAGGTGTATTCCCAGAAGGCTCCTTCCATGGGGGCTTTGCCGGAGCTGGTGATCACGTTGGTCAGCAGGCGCACCATGCCGATGAGGAAGCCGCCGATGAGGCCCCATTCTCCGGCTTTGGGGGTGATTCGCTTGGAGAAGATACCGAGTGTGAATACGGCTACCATGGCAGGGGCGATCAGCGATTGGATGTCTTGCAGGTAGGAGTACAGGTTACCCATGTTCATCATGATGGGCATCCATGCCAATCCCAGTATGACGACAACGACCGTGGCGATGCGGCCTACGAGTACGTAGTGGCTTTCGCTCATGCCTTTCTTCATGGGTTTGTAGAAGTCCTCGGTGAACAGGGTGGCGCAGCTGTTGAAGAATGCTGCCAATGATGCTACGAGGGCGCAGATGAATCCGATGGTGACGATGCCTTTCACGCCTGCGGGCAGGATGTTTTTAACCATCATGGCAAATGCTCCGTCGGTGTCGTGCGTGTTGGTGATGTCCATCACGATGCCGCTGCCAGTCTTTTGTGCCAGTGCGTAGGCCACCATGCCGGGGATGAGGAACATGAATACGGGCAGCAGTTTGAAGTAACCGGCTGCGATTGTTCCGCGGCGGGCGCGTTTCATGACTACTTCGTTGGATTCGCCTTTCTGTTGTCCCAATACACGTTGTACGATGTGCTGGTCAGTACACCAGTACCAGAAGCCGATGATGGAAGCTCCCAGGAATACTACGTAGCCGGGGAATTGGTCGTACATGGGGTCGGCGGGGTCGGTGTGGAACATGTGTGTGGTGCCGAAGCCGTCGTGAGCTGCGTTACATACGGCCATCATCTGCGACCATCCTTCGCTGATGCTGCCGTCGCCCAGCATGCTCAAGCCAAGGAACAGTACGAGGAACGAGCCGATGATAAGGATGGGTGTCTGAATGGCCGACAGGGTCATTACGCCCTTCATGCCGCCGAAGACGGTGAATATGGCTGTGACGGCGATAAGTCCGATGGCTCCGTACCAGAAGGGCAGGCCCAGCAGGTATTCGAAGAAGATACCGCCTGTGAATGCCGTGACGGATACTTTCGTCAGCACATAGGCTATCAGTGTGATGATGGACAGCCACGAGCCGGTGCGTTGGGTGTAGCGGAATTTCAGGAAGTCGGGCATTGTGATGATTTTGCCCATTTTGTTGTTGAGCAGTTGGTAGAAGGGTACGAACAGCCAGCCGAGGATCAGGATCATCCAGCCTTGCATTTCCCAGTGTGCCATGCCGACGCCGTCTTTGGCTCCGGTTCCGGCCAGTCCTACGAGGTGTTCCGATCCGATGTTGGCTGCAAAGATGGCAGCTCCGATGATGTACCAGGGTTCTCCCTTACCGAAAAGATAGTCCTGGCTGTCGGCGCCTTTCATCTTTTCCTTGTCTTTTTTGATGGCGCGGTAAATGGCCCAGATGATGGCAATTACTCCGATGGCAAGAACCAGCCAGTCGAGCCAGATAAATTCGTTTGTATTCCAATTCATAATTCGTTTGTATTTTTTATTAGTATTTTGTTTAAGATTATTTTTCTACACCGAATTTATAGATGCATTCGCTGTTGTAGGTTTGTCCCGGCTCGAGAATCACTGAAGGCCATTGGGGCTTGTTGGGGCTGTCGGGGTAGTGTTGTGTTTCCAGGCAGACGGATGCGCGTTGGTTATATACGATGCCTTTTTTGCCTGTCACTGTTCCGTCGAGGAAGTTGCCCGAATAGACTTGGATACCGGGTTCGTTGGTATATACTTCCAGGGTGATGCCTGTTTCGGGCGAGGTCAGTTTGGCAGCCAGCTTGGTGATGTCGCCATTGGTGTTCAATACCCAGTTGTGGTCGTAGCCGTTGCCGTTCTTCAGCTGGATGAAGTCGTAGTTGTTGATGTCCTGTCCGACGGGTTTGGGCGTTGTGAAGTCCATGGGGGTGTCTTTCACGGGCAGGATTTCGCCTGTGGTCATGAATGTGCTGTCCACGGGCGTGTAGTTGTCTGCATTTACATATAAGATGTGGTCTGTTGCTGCTTTGGCCGGATTTCCCGATAAGTTGAAGTAAGAGTGGTTGGTCATGTTGATGACGGTCTTCTTATCGGTTGTTGCGCTGTATTTGATGTCGATGGCGTTGTCGTCGGTCAGCTTGTAGGTCACCGTAGCCGTTACGTTGCCGGGGAAGTTTTCGTCGCCGTCGGGCGAGATTCGGGTCAGTTGCAGGGTGGTTTCGTCGATGGGTTTGGCGTCGTAAACCTGATATTGCCAGCCTTTGGGTCCGCCGTGCAGGCAATGTCCGAAGTTGTTTTGCGGCAGTTGGATGGTGTCACCGTCCAATACGAGGCGTCCCTGGTTGATGCGGTTGGCATATCGTCCGATGGAGGCACCGAAATCGCTCGGTACGTTGATGTAGTCGGCGATGCTGTCGAATCCTAAGACGACGTCCTGCATGTTCCCGTTTTTGTCGGGGACCATTATGGAGACGATGCGTCCGCCAAAGTTAGTGATGCATACTTCCATTCCCGCCTTATTCTTTAATGTATAAAGGTTGGTTTGGGCGTTGTTTACCTCTGTTTGAAACTTTTCAGGATTCAAACCGGACAAGGTAAGCTGGGTTTCCGGTTTCTGTGCGCAGGAAGCCAACATGCACGCTGCTATTCCTGCAGAAAGAAAGTAATTCCTCATGGCGTTATTTTTATTTGTGAATTAGATGTTTATCTTATTTCGGGTGTAAAAGTAACACTTTTGTTTGGTGTATGCCTCATACTTCTTTATGTTGTTGAACATATATTGCAAAAAAAACTGCCCGAACCTATGGAGATGTGTTCGGGCAGTTGCTTTTTTTCCTTTAATAAAAAAGGATGCGGGGTTATTTGTTCTTTTTCCCCCAATATGTTTTATGGTCATTGCCATTTCCGGCGTAAAAACAGCGGTATGTGTGTTTTTTCGTTATTGAAAAAAAAGGTGACTGTAATTGTAAGACTGTAATAGCGTAACACTGTGGCGCGGCAGACGGGGGGGTTACATCATGCAGCTGGTCACCCCCAGCGTCGTTCCGATAGCCGTCAGAATACTGATCAAGGTCTGAATGACCATTTTCCAAATAGATTTCTTGTCCATGTTTTTTGAGTTTTTGAGTTTTTGAGTTTTAAGTTTTTAAGTTTTTGAGTTTTTGAGTTTTTAAGTTTTTAAGTTTTTGAGTTTTTGAGTTTTTAAGTTTTTAAGTTTTTTGAGTT
>CABROZ010000011.1 GCA_902472795.1 uncultured Bacteroides sp.
CGGCTCGCGAGAGACACTTGTACGGCTCACGAGAGACACTTGCACGGCTCACGAGCCACACTTGTGTTGCTCACGACAGCTATAAGTACATTGAAAATCAGATCATTCACTTACATCATTTACATTTAATACCTGATGCCCATGAAACCACATCTTTTACCACACCCCACGCTGCCGAACAGATGCCTTCTGTTCCTGACTTTTGTGATCCTCAGCTTACAGGCATCGGCACAAAACGTCGAAATGGAACGATACAGCCTGGGCATGTTCTCGATTCTGCTGCCCGAAAATTGCCAGGAGATAGAAAGTGAAGAAGCCAGACAATACGGATGCATAGGATGGGTGACTCCCGACAAAGACTTTATCTGCACGGTCTGCTTCTTCAACTTCGACGAAGGCTTCGACCCCGAAAAACGCTTCAGGGAAGAAGCCGAAGGAGTCAATGTCGATCTGGACAACAGCGAACGGTTTCTGATTACAACCGGTACGGAACAAGTACTGCGATGTGCACTGACCCAACGCGCGGCCAACAATTACCTGGCCATCGGCCTCTATCCCGACTTCAAGAAGGAAAAAGGCGTCTTTCTGTGCATGGCGAGCATCGGCCCGAAAGAGCCGACCCTCCTGGCCAACGTACTGGCCTCCTTCAGACTCATGCCTGAAGACTGAAGGAGAGCACAGGAATGATGCACAAGCTGCAGGGAGGTGCTATCCGCAA
The DNA here is from genome assembly GCA_902472795.1 of uncultured Bacteroides sp. Lineage (GTDB taxonomy): Bacteria > Bacteroidota > Bacteroidia > Bacteroidales > Bacteroidaceae > Bacteroides. The sequence goes on from CABROZ010000011.1 coordinate 719, forward strand.
TGGAAATACTGTTTCACCAGCGCCAGCATGTCGTCACGTTTCCCCTCCAGATCGGCACGCAGCGTGCGGTCGTCATAACTGCGCAGCTTGCTGATGATGCCGTCGATCATGGCCGGGCTGAACACACTGTGTTGCTCGAACACCGCACGCTGACGCTCCAGGCAGTCGGCCGAAGCCGCACAGCTGTCGGGCAACTGAGCCAGAGTCTTCAAACGACCGGCATTTTCCTGCTGATGGATGTTGACATTCACGTAAGTCTTCTCGGCCACATCGAGCGCATCGGCCATCTCGAAACCGTGGCGACAGGCCACAGCCAGGCCGGCAAGCAGCTGGTAGAGGTCGGCCGAACCGTCGGGCGAACGCATCTCCACGGTCTGCTTCTGAGTGGTGTCGAACCGGCTCTGCCCTTCCAGCGGATTGGCCAGCGCGCACATATCGGCTTTGGCCGTCCAGCCCAGCGGGACACGCACCAGCACCGAACGGTTGCGGTCGCCCCAGCAAACGTTGGTAGGTGCTTCCTGATGGGGCACCAACCGGAAATAAGAAGTAGGATTGGTATTGCCGAAAGCCGTAATGGCAGGAGCCAGATCCATCATACCGGCAATGGCCTTGCGGGCGGCGACAGACAGCCGGCCGTCCTGCAACATCTGGTTCTGCCCGTTCTTCATCATGCGCATATGGATGTGTAGTCCCGATCCGGCCTTCCCGACTGTAATCTTCGGCGCAAAAGTCACGTTGTATCCCAACTTATAACCTAAATTGCGGATGACCCACTTGGCTATCATCAGCTGGTCGGCAGCCTGCTCGGCCGGAACGGGCAGAAACTCGATTTCGTTCTGCTCATAGACACAGCCGTCGAGCGTAAAGTTGCCCACCTCCGAGTGTCCGTACTTGATCTGTCCCCCGGCTTGTGCAATGTAGGCCATGCAGCGGGTACGGAACTCGTTGAACTTGGCATACGGTCCCGACTCGTGATAGCCCCGCTGGTCGGTCGCCTCGTACATGCCTGTATCGGGAGCCACGACATAATACTCCAGCTCGCCCATGGCCTGAAACTCCATTCCCGTGACGTCGGTGAATGCACGACAGGCCTTGCGAAGCGTATATTCGGGCGCACTTTCCAGCGGTTCGCCATCCTTGTTGAAGAACGAGCAAAGCATGGACAGGGTGGGAAGCTCGGCAAACGGATCGACAAACGCCGTGCAGAAACGCGGAATGACATACAAATCGCTGCTGCCCGCCTCGATAAAAGAGAACAGGCTGGAACCGTCAACCCTTTCACCGCAAGTCAGGATTGCCTCCAAGTAGGCCTCGTTGGTAATGACGAAATTCAGGGTCTTCAGTCGTCCGTCGCCTGCCGGATACATGAAGTTGACCATTCGGATGCCATTCTGGCGGATGAAACTGATGATGTCTGCTTTGGTGAATTCAGAAGCCGGTTTCTGAAGGAATGCAACAAGCTGATTGGCATTCATCGACAATTCTTGGTTCATAATCGGTTGTTTTTAGTTTGAAGATAAGGTTAATGTCTATCGGCAGAGAAGAACGGAGACCCAAACAAAGGAAAGCCCAAGGTTTGCTGTCAAGCGCTCCGAATCAAATCCTACCTGAAGCAAAGATAGCAAAAAGAAAGCAACGATAGCAATCAATCCCCATAAAAAGGCATAAAAACAGTGCAAAAAGAAAGCAAAGTCTATAAAATATGCAAACGGCACGGAGAAAAAGGAAAGGCCGGACAGACCGTTTCCACATTTCTCCGTGCCGTTTGTGCAGCACAGGAATCAACCATGAAGCAGCCCGAAGAACTGCGGACAATGAAAGTCGGGCGAAGGCAGCTCTATCGGATTCCACGAAAGGAAATGGGGCGTCTGAAGGCAGTCGCCGCATTTATAGAAGTTGGCACGGATGTCTTTCCCCTCTAACGAACGGATGTCGTGCATGAAGAACGTTGAGAAAGGAACAACCAGCGCCACTTCCCAGGCACACTCTCCTACGCGTTCTTCAAAAGCATCGCGCCCCAGCGACGACCAGCGCTGCACACGGTCGAGTATGTCCTGCGGAGCATGCGTACGCCCGTGACGACTTTCTCCGGCTGCAACCAGTATAGTACCGGCACAGTTGCACTCGATGTTATAATAGATTCCGTCGCCGGCAGGTATGGAGAAGAATTCCACACAAGAATCCTCCCACACCGGACCGTTGTCATGCCCGGCTACGGCCCTCACGCTGGCTTCGCGCACCTTGTAGTGCAACAACAGCGAATCATCGGTATAGGCAATGCGGAACTGCACTTGGGGACGATAAGGATAAGCCGCCCAGTTCACCGAATCAATAGGCTGAAAAGCAATCTTCTCTCTGTCCAACAGGGCAGGCACAGATGCAACTGTTATCCCTGCCGCACTTATTTTCTTTACATTCAGTTCTTTCATAAGACACATATTTTTCAGGAATGACACATTGTCCGGACGCATTTACAGTTGCGACTGGATGAATTCCTTCATCTCGGGAGCATGTTCTTCCACACTCTGAAGCAATTTGAACTGGGCCTTCGTACGCACCAAGTTGTGCTCGGGATACTGGATTTTATAATATGTATCACCATTAATGTAGTCAGCCAGGAAACGGACACACTGCATATAGGGGAACAAGGCGGCCGCATATGGCAGGTTCTCTACTTCGACAGGCAGCAGGAACGACTTGGCCGACTCCAGATAGCCTTTGGTAAAGGCCCTGAAGATGTCCATATTGAAGTTTACGTTATCCAGGTTCTTGTCGTCCTCCAATCCCGTATTGGCGGCCGAACGCAAGAAATCGCCGTAATCGGAGAAGATGTAACTGGGCATCACCGTGTCGAGGTCGATGACGCAAAGCACGTTTCCGTTTTCATCGAACATCATGTTGTTCACTTTCGTATCGCAGTGGCAGACACGCTTGGGCAAACGGCCTTCCCTGTGCAGACGCTCGGCCTTGCACATTTCGTCGGAACGGCGTTCTATCTCGTCCAAGTAGTATTGCACGTCTTTTACCCGACCGGCAGCATCGGCGGCCACAGCTTCGCGCAACTGCCTCAGGCGGAACTCCATGTTGTGAAAATCAGGAATGGTTTCGCCCAGCTTGTCAGGGATATCGGCCAACATGGCCTGGAAGTTGCCGAATGCCACTCCCGCATAATAAGAGTATTCCGGATTGACGGTTTCATAAGTCGTGGCACGGGGGATGAATACCATCACACGCCAATAGTTCGCGCCGTCAAACCAATAGGTCTTTCCATTATCGGCCGGCAGAAAGTGGAGAACCTTACGGTCAATGTCCGCCTCCCCTCTTTCTTCCAGTTTCTTCCGGATATGGCGGGTCACGGCTTCAATGTTCGACTGAAGCATCTCCACATTCTGGAAAATGGCATGATTGATGCGCTGCAATACATAGTCGGGAGCATCCTGTTCAAGCGTAGTCACTTTATACGTGTCGTTAATCAACCCCGCACCCAGCGGTTTGATCTCGTGAACTGTCCCCTTCGTATGGAAATGGGAAACGATAGAAAAAAGGTTGTCCATGGTAAATGTGTATTATATATTTATAAATTAAAGTCAAACAAAACAGTATAACCCCGGCCGTTTCCGGTGCGTGTTACAAAAGTACGCCTTTTCTTTCTACGACAGGGCAACTATTGTCCGACGAACCTCCAAAAATATACATTTCAGCAAATACAAGAACGAAAAGCACCAAATAAATGAATAATCTTACTGAGAAAATCCTATATTTGCCCGGAAACCTTAAAAAATAAACTGGACGTGCTTAAATTATTTTTCCGACTTCTATTTGTATTTTTATATATGCCCTTAGTCTGCCTGTATGGACAAAACGTATCCTTTAAGCATTTAACCACAGACGATGGACTTTCGCAGTTTTCCGTCAACAGTCTTTATATAGATGAAAACGGCATATTATGGATTGGAACCCGCGAAGGGTTGAACCGATACAACGGTGAAGACATACAAACCTACAAACTGGAAAAAAACAACCCGAACAGCCTTTTCTGCAACAACATCTCACGCATCGTAGGCAACCAGCACGGAAAAATCTATCTGCTCTGCACGGAAGGCGTGGCCGAGTTTGACCTGGTTACACAAAAATTCAAAACACTCCTGCAGGGAAGCATCAACAGCATCTACTACAACAACGGGCTGTTTATCGGAAAGAAAAACGAAATCTATCTTTTCAACGAAGAAACAGAGAACTTCAACCTCTACTACCAACTGCCCGGCAATGTCGAAATATTCTGCATGCACAAGGACCGGGAATCACTCTGGATAGGGACCCTCAATGCCGGCGTATTCCTGTTGAAAGACAACAACCTGACACACCCCATCCCGGAAGGCAACATCACCAGCATCTACCAGGACAATGAAAACGAACTGTGGATAGGAAGCTGGGAACACGGACTGTTCCATGTGGATGCCAAGGGACAAATCGAGAACCTGAGGCACAACCCGAAAAACCCGCACAGCATATCATCGGATTTCGTACGTGCCTGCTGCGAAGACAACTTGGGTAACATCTGGATAGGAACCTTCACCGGGCTGAATCGTTATAACAAAAGTACACGACTCTTCCAGAACCACAGAGCCGAAATGGAACAAAAGGCCGGACTGACCCATTCGTCCATCTGGTGCATCGTCAAGGACCAGCAAGGCACCTTGTGGCTGGGGACTTACTTCGGAGGTGTCAATTACTTCAATCCCGAATACGAAATATATACCCGCTATACTTATTCTACAAACGAAAAGAAGGGACTCAGCTACCCGATTGTGGGACGCACCATTGAAGACAAAAACGGAAACCTGTGGATAGGAACCGAAGGAGGAGGCCTTGACTTCTACAACCGGCAGACTCACGAATTCAAATGGTACCTTTCCGGAAACGCTCCTACCGGACTTTCCAACAATAACATCAAGGCCCTGTACTACGACGAAGACAAACAAGTGGTATGGATAGGTGTACACGTAGGAGGATTGAACAAACTGGACGTAAAAACCGGACGCATCACCCACTACCGCATGCAGCACGGAAATCCGGAGACCCTGCCCTCGGATCTTGTTCGGGACATCGAGCCTTACAAAGACCAGTTAGTGATAGCCACCGAAAACGGCATCTGTCTTTTCAACCCACAGGACGGGAAGTGCCGACAACTGTTCAAAGACAGCAAAACAGGACGGGCCATCAAAATCGTGGCCGACATCATGACGGACAAGGACGGAAACCTGTGGATTGCCACCACCGGCGAGGGAGTATTCCGATACAGATTCGACACCCAGACGCTGACCAACTACCGGCACGACCACAACCATCCGAACAGCATCAGCAACAACAACGTCAACGCCATCACGCAGGACAGCAAAGGCAACCTGTGGTTTGCCACATCGGGCAGCGGACTTGACCTTTACCATCCCGAACAAGACCAGTTCGAAAACTTTGACCGAGCCAAGAACGGCCTGGCCAACGATTGCATCTACCGGGTGGCCGAATCGCCGGTCAGCGGCAATCTGCTACTACTCATCAATCACGGATTCTCCATCTTCGACCAACGGAACAAGACTTTCAAGAACTACAGCACGGAAAACGGATTCCCGCTGACTGCCGTCAGCGAAAATGCCTTGTGCGTGACACACGACGGAGAGATATTCCTCGGGGGCACACAAGGTATGATCTCGTTCCACGAAATGGAGCTGAACTTCACACCAAAACCTTATAAGATTAACCTCTCACGGCTGATTGTAAACGGCAAGGAGGTGCAGGTGGGCGACGAAACCGGCATCCTGCAACAGGCATTGTCCTACACGCAGGAGATTACCCTCAACGCCAACCAGAATATGTTCAGCATAGAGTTTGCCACGTCCAACTATGTCCCAGCCAACAAGGACGACATTGTCTATCGTCTGGAGGGCTTTTCGAAGGACTGGACCAACACCCGCGGACTGTACAACATCACTTATACCAATCTGAATGCAGGAACCTATCACCTGCACATCAGGCCCGAGAACAACGACAGCAACATCTGTTCCGAAGTACAGCTCACCATCCACATCCTTCCGCCTTTCTACAAGACGCCTATAGCCTATATATTATATGTAGCCGTCATCGGCACGTTGTTGTGGTATCTGATACGTACCTACAAGACAAGAATCAAGCTGAGAGAATCGCTGAAGTACGAACAAAAGCACATCCAGGACATCGAAGCCCTGAACCAGTACAAGCTGCGCTTCTTCACCAACATCTCGCACGAGTTCCGTACACCGCTTACGCTGATTGTTGCCCAGGTGGAAACGCTGATGCAAATACAGCACTTCACCCCCAACATCTACAACAAGATACTGAGCATCTACAAGAACAGCATCCAGCTGCGCGAACTGATTACCGAACTGCTCGACTTCCGCAAACAGGAACAGGGCCACATGAAAATAAAGGTCGGACCGCACAACATCGTCAAGTTCCTGTACGAAAACTACCTGCTGTTCCTGGAATATGCCAGCACAAAGCAAATCAACTTCAACTTCGACAAAGAAGCTGACGACCTTGAAGTGTGGTACGACCAGAAACAGATGCAAAAGGTCGTCAACAACCTGCTTTCCAACGCCATCAAGCATACCCAGGCCGAAGACACCATCACCCTAAGCGTCCGGACGGAAGGCAGCAACGCCGTTATCCGCGTCAGCGACACCGGAAGCGGAATCGACGCCAAGGAGATAGACAAGATTTTCGACCGTTTCTATCAGATAGACCCGGTCGATTCGAAAGAGGACGGAAAAGAAGGTACGGGCATCGGGCTGGCACTGACCAAGGGCATCGTGGAGCTGCACCACGGCACCATCCGGGTAGAAAGCGAACTGGGCAAAGGCACCAGCTTCATCGTGAACCTGCCCTTGGGCAACGCCCAATTCACTCAAGAAGAGATAAGCAAGCAGGCAGAAGGCGAACCGCAGGACGAAATCATCCACCACGATGCCCCCGTCACCCTGACACAGGAGGAGCTGGAAGATACCGCCCCGCTGAAGCATCTGACCGATGCCAAAATACTGATTGTAGAAGACAACGAATCTATCAGGGAAATGCTGAGCAACATCTTCAAGCCCTTCTACCAGGTTCTGACGGCGGCCGACGGAGTCGAAGGTCTGGAACTTGTACGCAAGGAGATGCCCGACATCGTGGTCAGCGATGTAGTCATGCCCCGAATGTCGGGAACGGAACTGTGCAAACAGATCAAAGCCGACTTCAACACCTGCCACATACCGGTGGTGCTGCTGACTGCGCGCACCACCATCGAGCAGAACATCGAGGGACTGCGCATCGGTGCCGACGACTACATCACGAAGCCGTTCAATACGAAGCTGCTCATCTCGCGGTGCAATAATCTGGTCAACTCACGCATCCTGCTGCAGGAAAAGTTCAGTAAGCAACCGCAGGCCGCCGTGCAGATGCTCGCCACGAACCCCATCGACAAAGATCTGCTGGATCGCGCCATGGCGATCATTGAGAAACATATCGACGATACCGAGTTCAATGTCACCGTCTTTGCCCGCGAAATGGCCATGGCACGCACCAATCTGTTTGCCAAGCTGAAAGCCATCACCGGACAGACGCCCAACGACTTTGTGCTGACCATCCGCCTGAAGAAGGGTGCCCTGATGCTGCGCAACAATCCGGAGCTGAACATCACCGAAATATCCGACCGCATCGGATTCAGTTCTTCGCGCTACTTCTCGAAATGCTTCAAGGACTTCTACCACGTCAGTCCCCTTGCCTACCGGAAAGGCGAGAACGGCGAAAACAGTGAAGAGACGCCCGAACAGGCCCCAAGCAACGAGTGACGAGAGGACTTGGCAGGAAATGTACTTTTTGCACCCTTCTGCTGTACACTCTTGTACCTTCGTACCGGAAAAGAGTTGTTATCTTTGCCTTAGAACCCGTTATTCATTAAAACAGTCCTAAGTCCATGAAACATTTATCATGCCTGTTCACCCTGCTTCCCGGAGCCGCCCTGCTGTCCGGATGCGGAAACGCCGCCAAAAAACAGGCGGACAACCAGGAACCGCAAAAACCGAACGTGATTTACCTCATCGCCGACGACCTCGGCATCGGCGACCTGAGCTGCTACGGAGCTACCAAAATCAGCACACCGAACATCGACCGTCTGGCCGGACAAGGCATGCAATTCACCAACGCGTATGCCACCTCTTCGACAAGCACTCCTTCGCGCTTCGGCCTGCTGACGGGCATGTATCCCTGGCGCCAGCAGAATACGGGCATTGCTCCGGGCAATTCGGAACTGATCATCGACACGGCCTGCGTCACCATGGCCGACATGTTCAAGGCCGAAGGATATGCCACCGGGGCTGTCGGAAAATGGCACCTGGGGCTGGGTCCCAAAGGAGGCACCGACTTCAATACACTGATCAAGCCCAACACGCAGGATATCGGGTTCGACTACGAATTCATCATCCCTGCCACCGTGGACCGCGTGCCTTGCGTGTTTGTCGAGAACGGACGGGTAGTCAACCTCGACCCCAACGACCCGATTACCGTCAGCTACGACCACAAAGTGGGCAACTGGCCTACCGGACTCGAGAACCCCGAACAGGTGAAAATGAAACCCAGTCAGGGACACAACAACACCATCATCAACGGAATACCGCGCATCGGGTGGATGACGGGAGGCAAATCGGCCCTTTGGGTGGACGAGGACATTGCCGACAACATCACCGACAAGGCAAAGGACTTCATCATCAGCCATAAGGATGAACCCTTCTTCTTATACATGGGCACACAAGACGTACACGTGCCCCGCGTGCCGCATCCCCGCTTTGCCGGGAAGAGTGGCATGGGTCCCCGCGGCGACGTCATCCTGCAACTGGACTGGACCGTCGGCGAAATCATGCACACGCTGGACAGCCTGAACCTGGCCGACAACACCATCTTTGTCTTCTGCAGCGACAACGGCCCCGTGATAGACGACGGATATTACGACCAGGCCTGGGAACTGCTGAACGGACACACCCCGATGAAGCACTACCGGGGCGGAAAATACAGTGCCTACGAAGCCGGAACCCGCATCCCGTTCATCGTACGCTGGCCGGCCGTCATCCAGCCGGGCAAGCAGCAGGCCCTGTTCTCCATGATCGACGTATATGCCTCGCTGGCCGCCCTCCTCAACCATCCCCTTCCGGCAGGAACGGCGCCCGACAGCCGCGACCAGATCGACACGTTCCTCGGGAAAGACAGCACCGGCTGCGAATACGTCGTGCAACAGAACCTGAACAATACGCTGTCCATCATCCGGGGCAACTGGAAATACATCGAACCCAGCGACAAACCGGCCATCGAGTATTGGACAAAAATGGAGCTGGGAAACAACCCGCAGCCCCAGCTGTACGACTTGTGCAACGACCCCTCGGAAAAGACCAACGTGGCCAAAGAACATCCGCAACAAGTGGAACAATTGGCCCGACTGCTGGAAACGGTCAAAAACCGTAACTGATAATCAGGCATTTGTAGGACACTTGTACGGCTCGCGAGCCGTACAAGTGTCGCTCACGGGAGGTACTTGCACCCCAATTCCTCCCGTAAAACCCATCTAATGGAAAAACATAAGAAAAGTCAAATAATATGAGAAGAACGATTCCCCCCTGCAGAAAACAGAACCCCATCGGATCTGTCATGCCACCCCGCCTGCCTCAGGCGGGCCTCATCCGTACGTACAATACGCTCCAGCATGTTTCCATCGGCTTTTTATAGCAGATTTGGACGAAATACGTTCTTGCTTTGTACGTTTTTACACATTTTTATGGGATCGAACTCCTATTTTCGCATCGTAAAACAAATTTTCAATCATTTAATCTTAATTTTAACAACATGAATGAACTAAAGCAAAACAGCAGACGCCTCTGGGCGTTGATGTTTATGATGTGTTCTTTCTTGATATCGTTTGCACAACAGGCTGTGGTGACGGGCGAAGTGAGAGACGCATCAAAAGAGCCAGTAATCGGGGCAACGGTTCAAGTGAAAAACGTTCCGGGTGGGGGAACCATCACGGACGTGGACGGTAACTTCCGCCTCTCCGTACCCGATGTGAAAAACGCCGTCCTTATCATTTCGTTCATCGGCTATGAAACACAGGAAATTCCTCTGAACGGGAAACAACAGGTGAAAGTTGTTTTGGAAGAACAGAACAACGAATTGTCCGAAGTGACAGTTGTGGCCTACGGCGTACAGAAAAAGGAAACACTGACAGGAGCCATTTCTTCGGTGAAGACCGACGAACTGTTAGTTTCGCCCAACGCCAGTGTAGCCAACTCGCTCGCCGGTAAGATTACCGGTCTGTCTTCCGTACAAAGCTCCGGACAGCCAGGTGCCGAAGACCCGAAGATCTTCGTCCGCGGTGTCGGCTCGCTGACCGAAAGCGGCGCTTCTCCGCTGATCCTTGTGGACGGTGTTGAACGTTCCTTCTTCCAGATGGACCCGAACGAAATCGAAAGCATCTCCGTGCTGAAAGACGCCTCGGCCACTGCCGTATTCGGTGTGCGCGGTGCCAACGGTGTTATCTTGGTAACAACCCGCCGCGGTGTGGAAGGCAAAACCAAAATCTCGCTCAGTTCTTCGGTCGGCATCCAGCAAATCGCCAACTGGGTTGACCTGGCCGATTCATATACCTACGCCACCATGTTCAACGAACGCGAACTCAACGACGGCAATAAAGCTGTTTTCGACGAATATGCTTTGGAACGCTTCCGCCTGCACGACCAGCCCATCCTCTATCCCGACATGGACTGGTACGACTACATGGTGAAGGATGCCGCCGTACAGACCCAACACAACCTGAACATCTCGGGAGGTACCGAGCGCATGCGCTACTTCATTTCTATAGGCTACCTCTACCAAGACGGTCTGATGAAAGACTTCGGCCAAGGCTACGGTTACAAATACAACCGCTACAACTACCGCACCAACCTGGACTTCGACGTCAGCAAGTCCACCACCCTGAAACTTGGTATCGGTGGCGTAGTAGGCGACCGTCAGGAACCTGCCAGCTCGCGCTTCTGGGAAAACCTCTCCATCTCCCAGCCCTTCGCCAGCCCGGGCCTTGTTGACGGACACCCCATGACCTCGGCAAGCCGCTTCGAAAAGATCATGTACGTCGATCCGTTCACCGACATTTATGGCAAGGGAGGCAGCAGCATCCTGAGCAACACCATGAACCTCGACCTGCATCTGGTTCAGAAGCTGGACTTCCTCACCAAAGGCTTGTCAATCGAAGTAAAGGGAGCCTACAACACAGGTTACACCTTTACTAAAAAACGCACAGGCAATATCGAAATATGGACACCCTACTTCGAAGGCGAAGTCGATGGTTCAGGTTTGCTTCCCGGCGACCCCGGCTTCAACGAAAACATAGTATATCGCATCAGCGGCACCAACTCCAAGCCCAGCTACAGCGAAAGCACCGGCCGCAGCCGCGACTGGTATATGGAAGCCAGCATCCGCTATGCACGCAAATTCGGCGCCCACAACGTCAGCGCCCTGCTGCTCTACAATCAGAGCAAGAAATACTATCCCTCGCAGCTGCCCTACCTGCCTACAGCCTACGTCGGCCTGGTTGGACGTGCCACGTACGACTATAAATCACGCTACCTGGCCGAGTTCAACATCGGTTACAACGGTTCCGAGAACTTCGCACCCGACAAACGGTTCGGTACCTTCCCCGCCGTATCCCTTGGATGGGTAGTCACCGAAGAACCCTTCATGAAGAACCAGAAAGTGTTCGACTTCCTGAAGTTGCGCGGCAGCTTGGGTCTGGTAGGTAACGACAACATGAGCAGCAACCGCTACCTGTATCTGCCGGACAGCTACAAAGTGAACCTGCAAAGCAACGAAGGCGGCAACTGGAAAGAAGAAAAATGGGGCTACAACTTCGGTTACGAAAACAACGCCTGGTGGAACGGTGCCGTAGAGCAACGCCTGGGCAACTCGGACGTAACGTGGGAAACAGCCTTGAAACAGAACTACGGTGTGGACATGAACTTCCTGGGCAACCGCCTGAAAGTGACAGCCGAGTACTTCCGCGAAGACCGTAAAGACATCCTCATCTCGCGCAAGACCATCCCGATGCTCACCGCCCTCAGCTCAAGCCTGCTGCCGGTAGTCAACATGGGTAAAGTGAAAAACCAGGGATACGAAATCGAAGTAACGTGGGACGACCGCGTCGGCGAAGACTTCCACTACAACATCAACGCCAACATGTCGTACTCGAAGAACAAGATCATCTTCCAGGACGAAGTTGAGCCCAACGAACCCTACCTGTGGCGTACCGGCCGCGAAGTAGGTGCCCAGTTCGGCTACGTAGTCGATCGCTTCTACACGTACGATGATTTTGTCAACGGCAAAGACGGCGACCTGAAGGAAGGCCTCGCCAAACCGCTGGTACCCGTATATCCGGGCGACCTGAAGTACAAGGACCTGAACAACGACGGCGTCATCGACTCCGACGACCAGTGCCAGGTAGGCTTCCCCACCCGCCCGAACTACACCTTCGGTCTGAACCTGAGCGCCGACTACAAAGGCTTCTTCTTTGCCATGAACTGGACAGCCGCCGCCGAACGCTCCATCTCGCTGACCGACATGTTCCGCAAACCCTTCATGGGCGAAAGCCGTGGTCTGATGCAGTATCAGGTGGACGGACGCTGGACACCGGAAACCGCATCGACAGCCAAATATCCCCGCTTCTCGAAAAACAGCGGCGACTACAACTCATACAACTCCGATATGTGGATTGTGGACGGTTCGTACATCAAGCTGAAAGACGTATCCGTAGGCTACAACTTCAACGACCGTCCGGCACTGAAGAAAGTCGGTATCTCGCAGCTGGGCATCAAGCTGACCGGCTACAACCTGCTTTGCCTCAGCCCGTTCGACCTGATGGACCCGGAATTTGTTATCGGTTGGCAGAACACCAAGTATCCGGTAACCCGTATATATAACTTAGGTGTAAACATCACTTTCTAAACCTCGTTGAATTATGAAACATATAATAAAAAGTCTCGCTTTGGCCTCACTTCTGTGCGTAGGAGCGGGATGCGACGATATCAAATTCGGAAACGCTTTTCTGGAAAAGCCGTTAAGCGATGAGATGAACATAGATTCCGTATTTGGAAACAAAATCTATGCCGAACAACAATTAGCGCAGGTATATCACACCCTGCCCGACCACACCCCCATCAACGGGCGCCTGTCCTGGGGCTCCTTGGAGAGCATCACCGACTTGGGCACCTGCCGCAAAAGTGGAGGAACCAGCTACCACAAAGGACAGCTGACTGCCGCAAACGCCAACGAAGCTGCCTACCGCATGGATTACGGCCGTTCCGACGGTAAGTTCTCGGCCATATACGGCATCCGCCAGGCCCACATCTTCATCGAAAACGTTGACCGTGTGCCCGACATGACCGAAGCCGAAAAAACTCGCCGCAAAGGAGAGGCTGAAATGATTATTGCCTACCACAACGTGGACATCTTCCGCAACTACGGAGGCATGCCGTGGATCGACCATGCCTACAAGCCGTCCGACGACATGAAAATGACCCGTATGACCATCGCCGAAGCCGTGCAGAACATCTGCGCCCTGATAGACGACGCTGCCAGCAAACTGCCTTGGGACGTAGAAGCCAACGACGACGGACGCATGACAAAAGCCGGAGCCCTCGCCTTGAAGTCCCGTCTGCTGACCTTCGCTGCAAGCCCGCTCTTCAACAGCGACCAGCCCTTCAAAGACGGCGAAGCCTCACAAAACCACTACACCTGGTGGGGCGACTATCAGCAAAGCCGCTGGCAGGACGCATTGGACGCCGGACTGGCCTTCCTGCGCGAGAACGCCAAAAACGGCAACGTATATAAACTGGTCGATAACGGAGACCCGCGCAAAAGCTTCTGCTCCGGCTACTTCGACCGCTACAACCACGAGACGCTGATCAGCAGCCACCGCTACATAAAATGGGACCTGAACGCCTACAACGTCACGCAAACCCGTTACGGTACAGGCGACCCGACCATGTGGTACTGCGACATGTTCCCCATGAGAGACGGCAGCGACTTCAGCTGGGATAACCCCGAACACCGCGCCCATCCGTTCTTTACAGAAGATTTCGAGATGACCCGCGACCCCCGTCTGTACGAAACGCTCATCGTCACCGGTGACAAGTTCTGGGGACGCAAGGCCGAAATCTATTCCGGAGGCCGCGAACAGCCGCAAGACATGGGTGGCGGACAAAACTGGCGCTGGGCCGGTTTAGGATACTTTGGTATCGGTATTCGCAAGTACTATCAGGACCACCTGAACGAACTGCAGAACAAGTTCTATAACTGCTGTCTGCTTCGTCTGCCCGAAGTCTATCTGAACATTGCCGAAGCCATGAACGAATTGGGCAAAGCCGAACAGAAGGACGAATTCGGACGCGATGCCTACGATTATATCAATCTGCTCCGCGACCGTGTACAGATGCCCCACGTTACCAAAGAGACCGCAGCTCCGGGCGTAGCCCTGCGCGAAGCCATCCTTCGCGAACGTGCCTTGGAATTTGGTTGGGAAGAAGTACGTTATTACGACATCAACCGCTGGAAACACAGCGACTACCTGAAGGCACGCAAGATATACCGTCTGCGTACGTATCCCGAAGGAGAGAAAGTCAACGGCAATTACGTGAACTTCAGATACGAGTTAAAAGAAGAGTCACCCAATCCGCATGTATGGATAGAAAAGTGGGATGATAAATACTATCTGTGCCCCATTCCTTTGGATGAAATCAACAAGAAGTACGGTCTGGTTCAGAACCCGGGCTGGGAATAAGGAAAGGATTTAACTAAAGAATTTTGTAAACATGAAAAAGAAATATATTTCCGTATTGGCGCTCGCCTGCCTGTTCTCGGCTTCGGCGATGGCGCAACAGAAAATTACGGGCGTAGTAAAAGATGCCCAAGGCGAACCTGTACTGGGTGCCTTGGTGACAGCCGTAGGCCATCCTGCCGAAAGATCCATCACCGACCAGGAAGGCATGTTTACCCTGAATGCCAACCCGGGCGAGTACATCGAAGTGGTGTATGCCGACAGCCAGAAGAAACGGGTATGGATTAAGGGCGAATCACTGGAAATCTGTCTGGAAGACCTCGACATCTATACCGAAAATCGCAGCAAATTGCAAAGCACCCGCGAACAGACGCAAGCCGTATCCACCCTGTCGGGCGAGAAGATATCCAATAACTCGACCTTCAACGTAGGAAACTCGCTGTATGGCATGTTGCCGGGCCTGATTGTGAAACAAAACACGGGTTGGTCCGAAGGTGCCACACTGATGGTACGCGGTGGCGGTTCACAGTCGTCACAGACGCCGCTCATCGTCGTGGACGGCATTCCCCGCACGCTGGACTACCTCAACATGCTCGAAGTAGAAAGCATCTCCGTGCTGAAAGACGGTGCGGCTACAGCCCTGTGGGGCACACGCGGAGCCAACGGCGTAGTAGTAGTGACCACCAAACGCGGACAGTACAACCAACGCGATATCGATGTGAACTATACATACGGCATGGGCTTACCCATCAACCAGCCCGAATTTGTAGATGGCGCTACATATGCACAACTGCGCAACGAAGCCCTCTACTACGACGGCTTGTCGCTGGAGTACGACGCTACGGCCTTTGAAGCATTCCGCAACGGTTCCAACCCGGATGCATTCCCCAATTCAGACTGGATGGGAACAGCCTTACGCGACTATACTACCAACCACCAGCTCAACCTCTCTTTCCGTGGAGGTGGAAAGCGTGTTCGTTACTATGCTGCTATCAACTACAAGAACGATCAGGGCATCCTGAACACGGATCTGGTAAACTCAACAGGACGTTACGACGCCCAGTATAAGAAGTACCGCCTCGACGCCCGCATGAATCTGGATATCGACGTGACCGACTATACCCGCGTAGCACTGAACATGTTCGGTTTGCTGCACGAGAACAACAGTCCGCGCGAATCAGAAAGCAACATCTTCAGCAACCTGTTCAACGTACCGTCGGGCGCATTCCCCATCCGCACTACCAACGGCTATTGGGGCAGCAACAACATCTTCAAAGTGAACCCCATCGCCGAGATCGCGGAAAACGGTTACTTCCGCACCGACGAACGTATGCTGCAGTCCGATTTGCGCATCTATCAAGACCTGTCGTTAGTGACCAAAGGCTTAAAGGCCGAAGTCGGCATCTCGTACGACAACAGTGCCGTCTATCAGGAAACCGGTACACAGGAATACGAATACGAAGCACTGACGGTCATCCCCGGTGCCGTATTGGGCGAATACGAAATCCTTCGCAACGTAGGTGGTGAAGAGAAAGCCCTCTCCATCTCCAACGGCGGACTGAACAGTCAGTTCATGCGCTTGGTCATCGACGGACGGGTTGGCTACGACCGTGCCTTCGGCCGCCATGCTGTCAACGGAACCCTGATGTACCGTCAGGAATCTTATACCCCGCTGGGACGCAACAACAGCCACAAGCGCCAGTCTGTCATCTTCACCGGCGGCTACAACTACGACAACCGTTACCTGGTAGATGTAGTGGTGAACCGCAGCGGTACAAGCGTACTGAGCGATGGCGACAAGTTCCGTACTTATCCCGCCATATCAGCTGCATGGGTACTCTCGAACGAAGCATTCTGGAAAAAGACCAGTAACGTGATCGACTATTTCAAGATTCGTGCATCGTGGGGACGCTCCGGCAACGACGACATTGCCTACGACCTTGACGAACGCTATTGGGTAAGCTGCAACGGCGGTCTCTTCAAGGATACCCCGGCCGGCTTCGGCGGTCTGCACGCCGGCAACCTGGCCGTAACCAACTTAGACATCGAATTGGCCGACAAGTACAACTTCGGCATCGACATGCGTTTGTTCAACCGCCTGTCTCTGACGGCCGACGCCTTCTACGACAAGCGTACAAACACGCTGATTGCTGCCACCAACCTGTACTCGAGCGTCATCGGTACCGGCATTCCCCAACTGAACATGGGAGCCACCAATACCAAAGGTCTGGATTTGGGACTGAACTGGGAAGACAAGGTAGGCGAGAACTTCAAGTACTACGTAGGCGGAACCTTCTCGTACCTGCGCACCTGCATCGACGAGAACGGCGAAGGCTACAAACCTTACGACTACCTGTACAAGAAGGGCGACCGCATCGGCCAGCTCTACGGACTGGAAGCCATCGGTTACTTCCGCGACGAAACAGACATAGCCAACAGCCCCAAACAGATGTTCTCTTCTGTCCGCCCGGGCGACGTCAAATACAAGGACCAGAACGGCGACGGCAAGATTGACTCGTACGATGAAGTAGCCATCGGCCATTCTTCCACCATACCGGGCATCTACTACGGCATCAATTTAGGCTTCGAATACAAAGGTTTCGGTGTGGATGCCGTGTTCCAGGGAGTCGGACAATACAGCCGCATGCTGAACACCCAGTCCGTATATTGGCCGTTGCGCAACAACAACAGCAACATCAGCAAATGGTATATAGAAGACCGCGTACGCTGGACCGAAGACACCAAAGGTGTGGCCACCGCACCGCGCCTGACCACGCTGGACAATGCCAACAACTTCCGCAGCAGTACGGAATGGTTGGAGAACGGTGCATTCTTCAAGCTGCGCAACCTCAACATCTATTACAACCTGCCGAAGAAATGGATCAGCAGCCTGAATATGGATCAATGCCAGATATATCTGCGCGGCAACAACCTCTTCTCGCTCGACCACGTGAAGTACCTGAACTGCGAAGACCTCTCGGTGAACTATCCAGACTTGATGTCTGTGTTTGTAGGTGTGAACATTAACTTCTAAAAACAAGACTGAACGCAATATGAAAAAATTAGCTTTGATTATAGCCGCATCCCTTACGTTGGGAGGATGCGATTTCCTGGACTTCGACGAATCACAGGGAAAGACCCAGGAAGAAGCCTATGGCTATTTCGACAACGTATTGGCCTTGGGCAATGCCGCTTACCGCTCACTTCCCAAAGACTTCGGAGACGATATAGGCGGTGCCCTGCGCGAGGCTGCTACCGACAATGCCGTATATACATGGGAAGACAATGCCGTATATGACATCTACAACGACGTGTGGAGCCCGTTGAACCTGATTGATGACCAGTGGAGCAACTACTACAGCGTAATCTATGACATCAACATGTTCCTGCGCGACTATTCAGAAGAGAACCTGGAACGCCACAAGTGGGACTCCAACTATCCGGACAACATCGAGAAAGCCCGCATGTCCTTACGCGAAGTAAGAGTGCTCCGTGCCCTTTATTACTTCGAGTTAGTGAAACGTTACGGCGATGTGCCCCTGCTTACCGAACCGATGGAACTGGATCAAATCAACAGCGTAACGAAAACCAAGGCTACCGACATCCTGAACTTTGTAGCAACCGAATGCGCATCCGTAGCCGACGAGTTGCCGCTGAGCCATAACGACTTCTTCGGCGAAACAGGCCGTGTGACCAAGGGTGCCGCCCTTGCCATCCGTGCCCGTGCCCTGCTCTATGCAGCAAGCCCGCTGTTCTGCACCGGCGACGCCGCAGCCGCCTGGAAAGCCGCTGCCGAAGCTGCCCACGACGTGATTGCGATGAACTACTACCGGCTGCCCGCCATCGATGAAGATCCCTTATACGATCCAAACCTGGGTGATGCCGTGCTGAAGTCGCCGCAGCTGATTTTCGAAACACGTACCAGTGCCAGCCTGACTTTCGAAACCCGCAACCTGCCCATCGGCTTTGCCAATGGCACGAACAGCGGCAACACTCCGACACAGAATCTCGTGGACGAGTTTGAAATGAAAGACGGAACCGCCTTCAGCTGGGACAACGCTACGCACGTACAGAACATGTACTACGACAAGGACGGCAACCCGACGCGCGACTCGCGCTTCTACCGCACCGTACTTGCCAACGGCATGACGTTCATGAAAACCCAAATCGACACGTACGAAGGCGGCCGCTTCGGAGCACCTATCACCGGTGCCACTCTGACCGGCTATTACCTGAAGAAGTTAATGAACGAAACCGTGGTACTGACACCGCCGAACACGGTCAGCAAGAGCCACCACTATCCCACGTACCGTTATGCCGAGGTATTGCTGAACTATGCCGAAGCGCTGAACGAATGGCAAGGCCCCGACTATACCGACGCCAACTGTACCCTCTCCGCCCGTCAGGCTTTGAACCAGGTACGTCAGGCTGCAGGTATGCCCGATGTAAAAGGTGCAGGCGACCAGAACTCGTTCCGTACCGCCGTCCGTCACGAACGCCGCGTGGAACTGGCCTTCGAAGACCACCGTTTCTGGGACATTCGCCGCTGGAAGATCGGTAACGTCGTAGAGCAGATTTACGGAGTTCACATCCGCAAAAACGGTGCTAACTTCAATTACACCCGCCAACTGGTACAGAACCGTATCTGGGACGACAAGATGTATCTGTATCCCATTCCACAGAACGAAACGTTTATCAATCCCAACCTGACCCAGAATCCCGGCTGGAACGATTGATACACTCCCAATCAAGATGTTTAACGAATGAATATGAAGGAAATGACAAATAAAATACTCATGAATCTGTTGATAGGAGGAGGCTTGCTGGCAAGCCTCGCCTCCTGCACGGACGAATCAATCTCCTTGAAGGATGTGAAATATCCTTTGTACGAGCGTCTGGATACGGCCGGTTACCAGGGCTACGAATTGGTATGGTCGGAAGAATTTGACCAGGACGGACGTCCCAACACTGCCTACTGGTCGTACGACGAAGGCTACATGCGCAACCAAGAAGCGCAAGACTATCTGAAGGATGATCCCCGCACCTCACGGGTAGAAGGCGGAGACCTGATCATAGAAGCATTTAATGACCCGCACGAAGGCGTCAACAAGTGGACAGGCGAACCCTACCACTTCGACTATTCGTCGGCCGAACTGACAACCCAGGGCAAAGTGGACTTCCAGTACGGACGTTTGGACATCGCCGCCAAGATTCCGACAGGACGTGGCGTATGGCCCGCACTCTGGATGAGACCGACCAATGCACTCGAAGGCAAATATGCCGAAATAGACATCATGGAGTACGTATGGGGTAACACCGACGACCATCAGACGATCTACGCCACCCTGCATACGCAAGCCACCAACGACGGACTGGCCGAACGGTGGTCGGGCAACACGAGCTCGCCTACGCTGGAATCGGGCTACCACCTCTATTCATTGGTGTGGGACGAAGAGAAAATCGAAGTCCTCTTCGACAACGAAGTGATTTGCACGGCCGAGAAAGAAGAGGGCATGAGCATCGATTACTGGCCCTTTGACCAACCATTCTACCTCATCATGAACATTGCCGTCGGTGGCGGATGGGGCGGTACATGGGGCATCGACGATACCATCTTCCCCAAGCAGATGAACGTGAAGTACATCCGTTACTACAAACCGGCAGAAGCAAGTACGCCCAGCGAAGGCGGCACAGTAGATGAGGGCGCCGAATACGTCGTGAACGGAGGATTCGAAACCGACCTGGATGCTTCGATGCAGCCCAAAGTAGGTCCGCGTTCGGACATCGAATACGAAAATGCACTGAACTTTGTCAACCGCTGGTGGGTGCTGAGCCACAACACTGCCGCCCTGACCATCGACACCACAACCGGTGCCGACGACACCAGCCGTTCGCTGAAGTACAGCAACAGCAAGTTGAACAACTGGTACAGTACCGACATGTCGATGTGTATCCAGAATGTGCCGGCCGGCAAATACACGCTCAGCTTCTGGGCAAAGAGCAATCAGGCTTCTACCCCATTGGCCGTGAACCTTGCCTTGTGCGAAACGCAGGACGACATGAAGTTGCTCTACAAATACTGGAAAGCATTGGTGAAGGAAAATGGTGAAACGGTAATCAAGCAAGTGGAACAAGGTGCCAGCGGCGACTTGTACTGCCTGACTTCGGAAACTGTCGGCACCGAATGGAAGCAATACTCCATCACATTGGACATCCCCGAGAACATCCTGCTGAAGCTGGTACTGAAGCCGCATACCTCGGGTACGCCCGGACTGAACTCGTACAAGCTCCAGACGCCGGCTACCGACCTGGAATTCTGGTTCGACGAGTTCTCGCTGAAAGAAAAGAAGTAAGAGAATCCTTGCTAAATCTATAAAACTGTTCGGGGCTTCTGTCCGAGGTATTTTCAGGCAGAAGCCCCGTTTTATTCTCTTTCCATTGCTGCTGCACGAAAGCTGCCGCCCCTGCCCGGTGCCCGCTTCTTTCCCTGCCCTCGCGAAGCGAAAACCGGTATGGCAAAAGCCTGCCCTGCAACAGACGTCCGCCGCCCGTCATCGAGCCGGACTTCCTCCTCATAACCCCCTAACTTTACAGACTATAGTATCATGAAACTGAAACAACTGATCGGACTGTCGGGGATCGCTTTGTCCCTGACCGCATTCCCCCCCATCGCTGCAGCCTGCAGCGACAGCCAGCCCGTTGAAGAACCCGCCATGCCCGACCCCGGCAAGGGACAGGAAGACGACGCCCTGAAGGCAACCTGCCAGACCATCCTGAGCCGGATCAAAACGGCCAACCTGCCCGCCAACGCCACCAACGCCGAGAAAAACGCCGCCAAATGGATGCAACAGATACGCGAAAACGGCTCCTTTGCCGACATCGACTATTCCGACCATTCCTTCAGCTGGACACCCGGAGCCCACCTGACCCGTGTGTATCAGATGGCACAGGCCTATGTACTGCCCGGAAACCGCTATTGCGGTGACACGACCCTGTACAACCAGATTGTGCAGGCACTGACCTACTGGAATACCGTACATCCGGTTTGCGACAACTGGTACGAGAACCAGATTTCCGCTCCGCAGGACATGGGCACCATCCTCGTACTGATGCGTTACGGCGCAACGACCCTCCCGGCAGAGCTGGAAAGCAGCATCCTCCAATACATGAAACAGACGGGAGGCGACCCGGCCGAACAGACCGGAGCCAACAAGACCGACATTGCCCTGCACTGGCTCTACAGAGGATGTCTGCAGGAGGACAAAGACGTGATAGACAAAGCGGTGCTCCATTCGTTCATGCCACTGGCCTATGTGTCGGCCAACGAGGAAGGCGTGCAGTACGACCTCTCCTACTTCCAGCACGGGACGCAGCTCTACATCGGAGGCTACGCCCCCGTCATGCTGAACGGAGTGACCAAAGTGGCCGAATACACGGCCGGAACCGACTACAAGCTTTCGCCCAACCAGCTGAATGTGCTCTACAGGTTCATCAACGACACGTACATGAAAAGCATCCGCGGACACGTGCAGTTCTACAACATCGTGGGCCGCAGCGTCAGCCGTCCCGGTGCCCTGAACTGCAGCAGCTTCGCCAACCTCCTCGAAAAGATGAAGGACATAGACCCCGCACACACGTCCGAATACGACCGCCACATGGGCACCCTGAAGGGCGACGGCTACGGCTCGGCCGCCGAAAGCTTCACCCACTACTACATAGGCGACTGGAGCCTGTATCAGGGAAAGGACTGTTCGGTGGGCATACGCATGGCCTCGAAGCGCACCCGCAAGTGCGAGAACGGCAACGGCGAGAACCTGAAAGGCTTCTTCATGAGCGACGGCTCCATGAACATCGCTACCGAAGGCGACGAATACCTCGACATCTTCCCCGTGTGGGACTGGAACCGCGTGCCGGGCGTCACCAATCCGCAAATGTCGGAAATCCCCTTGGGAAAGGCCTGGGGAGAAGCCGGCGAATCGGACTTCTGCGGCGGACTGTCGGCCGGGAAGGAAGGACTGTCGGGCTTCAGCCTGTCGGCGGGCACGCACGGAGTCAGCCTGTCGGCCCGGAAAGCCTGGTTCTTCCTCGGAGGCAGAATCGTGTGCTTGGGCAGCGGCATCACGACCGCGATGGCCGAAGAGGTCAACACCACCGTCAACCAGTGCCTGCTCAGGGGGAACGTGACCTATGCCGCCAACGGCCTGCAGAACAGTGCCCCGGTCGGGACGCAGGTCACCGATGAAGCCATCGACTGGATCTGGCACGACAAGGTGGGCTACTTCTTCCCCGAAAAGCAGAAAGTATCCCTCAAGACCGAAAGCCGCAGCGGAAGCTGGTACGACATCAACAACACCAAGAGCAAGGACAAAGTCAGCAAAGACGTCTGCACCCTGTGGCTGAACCACGGCACAACGCCCGCCGACGCCACCTACAGCTACATCATCGTCCCCGGCATCGACAGCGAAAGCCGGATGCGCGACTACGATACGAAAAGTACCGAAATCGTGGCCAACACGAAAGACGTGCAAGCCGTGCGCGACGCAACCACCGGAACCATACAGGCCCTGTTCTACCGGAAAGGCAGCATCACGGCAGGCGGAATGAAGGTGACGGCCGACAACCCCTGCGCCCTCATGCTGCAAACGAATGCCGCCGGCGGCCTCGACCTCTACTTTGCCGATCCCTCGCACCAGTTGCGCAGCCTGACCGTCACCATCGACAAGAACAACAGTCGGGCGACATTCACGTACGATGCCTTTGCCGACGACAATGTATATAGAGGCAAGACGCACCAGGCACAGCTGACATTCTGAACACTTCCGCCAAGCCGCGCCCGCAAAATCCGCTTCCCGCCGGGCAAATACATGCCCCGAAGCGGCGCCAATGCGACAATCGGACAAGGATTGTACAAATTCGTACCATTTGCGGACTATTGACGGACGTCGTTTCGCGCACTTCCGACTACATTTGCACAAGTAGAAACAAGAAAAGCCCGCTGAACTCAGCCGGACGCGCCCGACGACCGGGCAGGCAGAAGCGCGGGCCAACAGATAAACAAGAAAAAAACGTAATGCGAAACACAAAACTTCTGACCTTAATCAAAAACAGACTTTAATCAATTCTTGCCAGGGAGGGACCGGGAGGCTCCTCCCTGCTTGGTGTTAAAGCGGGAAACACCCGAGGCGAAACGGGCCGACACCAGACCCGATGTCACTGCACACAAGCGTGCAGCGTCACTGCAACCCGTTTGCAGTCGCACTGCAAACCCGTGTGCAGCGTTACTGCAAACCTGTTTGCAGCAGCTCTGCAACCTGCGTGCAGCAACTCTGCAACCTGCATGCAGCAACTCTGCAGCCTGTGTGCAGCCACCGTGCAGCCCGCAAGCAGCACTCCGACCTCGGGCACTTTCCGCAAAAATCACAGGGAAAACGGCCGAAAACCTCCGGCAACCGGACACTCCGACGCCCGCTGGCGGCCAATGAACAAACATTCAACCATTAAAAACATACCGAACATGAAACTCAAGACCTTCAGCCTTCTTCTGCTCGCCGCCTTGCTGGCCGTAACCGGCCTCGACGTCGCCGCGCAGGACGCAGACTTCCAGACCATCTACCAACGCCTGTACGAACGCAGCCTCGACAAGAACCCCTCGAAAACGTCCATCGACAAGCTGCTGCAGCAACTCACGCCCGAAGGAGCCTTCGAGGGCATCGACTACCACGCCACCGACGGCTCGCCGCGCAAGCACGTGCAAAGCCTCATCACCCTGGCGCGGGCCTACCAACATCCCGAGAACCCTTACTACCATAGCCACCAGCTGCGCGACAGCTACCTGAAGTCGCTCAACTTCTGGATAGACACCGACCATCAGGCCAAGAACTGGTGGTACCGCTACATCCCCTATCCCAAGGAGCTCTCCACCGGCATCATCCTGATGAGCCGCGAAATCGAACAGGACACCACCCTGTTCGACAAGTGCATCGCCTACCTGCGCTGGAGCTACGAAACTGCCCGCCCCAACCACATGACCGGAGCCAATGCCGCCGACATCATCATGGGCTCGTTCGCCGCCAGCATACTGACGCGCAACGACGCGCAGATGCGCGACTTCCAGCAACGCATGACCCATCTGCTCACCATACAGCCCGTCGAAGGCATCCAGCCCGACTACCTCTTTGCCCAGCACTGCGGCAGCGGACGCCAGCTCTACTTCACCAGCTACGGAAAAGAGTTCGTCAACTCCGTCCTCAACTACTTGGAGCTCTGCCAGGGCACACGCTACCAGAGCCCCGGCCTCGAACTGCTGGAAAAACTCTTCGTCGAAGGCGTGCAATGGATCTTCTACGACCGGCAATACGACCCCAACAATGCCGGACGATACATCCACACCAACCAGTACTCCGAAGCCGTCAGGCAGCTGGCCGAACGCGTCTGCCGCCTCAGCACCCCCGACATGAAGCCCCGCACCGAACAGGCCCTGCGCCGCATCGCTGGCGAAAACTCGCTTGAGGGCAACCGCATGTTCTGGCGATTCGACTACATGGTGCACCGCCGTACCGGATACATGACCAGCTCGCGCATGACATCGACCCGCACCGTGGGCAACGAAGCCGGCAACGGTGACGGCAACTTCAACTACTACGCCTCGAACGGCGTCAACTACCTCTTTGTCACCGGACGCGAATACGACCGCAACTTCTTCCGCAAGTTCAACAACCGCCAGTATCCCGGCATCACCGCCGAGCAGGACGATGCTCCCCTCCCCATCCCCGACTGGGGCGAAGGCGGCAACAACGGCAACAGCTATGCCGGTGGTGTGAGCGACAGCATCTACGGTGCCTGCGGCATGCTGCTCGACCGTCGCGGCCTCCAGGCCCATAAAGCCTGGTTCTACTTCGACAAGGAATACATCTGCTTAGGCGCGGGCATCCGCAATCCCGAAGGCAAAGCCGACGTATTCACCACCCTGAACCAGTGCAACAGCGACGGCGAAGTGCTCTATGCCCGCAAAGGCAAGGTATCGACCCTGACCGGAGAAACCGCCCGAGTGCAGGCCGACTGGGTGATTCACGGCCGGACAGGCTACTTCAATCTGCAACGCGGTGCCCAATACGTGATAGCCTGCGACACCGCCCTGTTCAGTCTGAACGTCAACCACGGCACGCGCCCCCGCGACGGTCAATATGCCTATGCCATAGTGCCCGGACTGTCCGACGCTCCGGCTGCCGCACGCTATGCCAAGCAACTGCCCGTCAAGATACTGGCCAACAGCGAAACCGTGCAGGCCGTCTGCCACCAGACATTAGGCATCACCGAAGCCCTGTTCTACCAGCCCGGCGAACTGAAGCTGGACAACGGCGACCTGATCCGCACCGACACGCCCTGCGCCCTGCTGTGGGACGAAGGAAAGCAGAAACTCAGCGTAGCCAATCCGCGTTGCGAGTCGGACAATCCCGCAAGCATACGCGTCACCCTGGTCCGCAACGGCCACCCCGTTGAAGTAAGTTTCGACATGCCCCAGCAGGAATCAGCCGGACGAAGTGTCGCAAAATTTGTATCTTTGCCACAGAAATAAAAAGAACCGAACGACATGCCAGACCTTCTGCCCATCCACTTCGCCCCGTTGCAGGGCTACACCGACGCCGTATATCGCCAGACGCACGCACGCATCTTTGGCGGCATCGACACGTACTACACCCCGTTTGTCCGTGTCGAGCACGGCGAAATACGCCGCAAGGACATCCGCGAGCTCGAACCCGAAAACAACCGCGATGTTCCCCTCGTGCCGCAACTCATTGCCCCCGACACGGAGAGGTTGGAGCAGATCATGTCCCTTTTCATCGCAAAAGGCTTCACGTGTGCCGACATCAACCTGGGCTGCCCGTTCCCCCTGCTGGCCAAACGCCACAACGGTTCGGGCATGCTTCCCTATCCCGACGAAGTACGCCGGTTGCTCGAGTTTGCCGTAAGCCGTTATCCGCAGATACGCTTCTCCGTCAAGATGCGCCTGGGCTGGGAGAACCCGGAGGAATCCCTGGCACTGCTCCCCCTGCTGAACGAACTTCCCCTGTCGCACATCATCCTGCACCCACGCTTGGGCAAGCAGCAGTACAAGGGCAGTACCGACCTGGCGGCATTCGAAGCCTTCTACAACGGTTGCCGTCATCCGCTGTTCTACAACGGCGACCTGCTGACCGTGGCCGACATCCGGTCCGTCGCCCTGCGCTTTCCCCGACTGGCGGGTATCGTCATCGGCCGCGGCCTGCTGGCCAATCCGGCCTTAGCTGCCGAATACAAACAGGGTGCGCCCCTTTCTGCCGATGAAAAGGGCGAAAAACTGCGCCGCTTCCATGCCGAACTCTTCAGTCGGTACGGCAATCTGCTGCAAGGCGGCGACCTGCAATTGCTCAACAAGATGAAGACCGTCTGGGAATACCTCCTGCCCGACGCCGACCGCAAAATCCGAAAAGCCATTCACAAGGCTACACGCCTTGATACTTATCAGACAGCCGTCAACCGGCTGTTGCACGGCTGACGGCCTGGCTTACCGTTTCTTCAGTTTCACCTCGAAGCTGGCGGCATCCTTGCAGGCAAAACGGAGTACAGTCTGCTTCCGCCCGGCCGAGACGACCTTGCAATAAGGGGTCTCTTCCACCTGCCAGCGACCTCTCAGCGTAATGGTCAACGGCATCTCCTGACTTTTGTTGTCAATCCACGGACGGGAATAAATGCTGCGTTCAATCCGCTTGCCCTGCTCGTCGAAAGCCTCATCGCTGGGACCGCTGTACAGCGCCAGGTCGGGCTGAGCCACAGTGAGCAACAGCTGGTCGCCTGCACGGCACACCATCACCAGACAGGAAGTATCCGCCGCCTGCACCACTCCTTTCTTGGGCAGCGCCTGCGGTGTTTCGAAGAGTACATAGGAAGTCAGACGACCGTCGGCAGTGCGCACAATGTGGGCATTACGGTCCTGCTGCAACACTTCATAGTCCGGCTTGCGGGCAAACCGTTCCAGTGCGGCTTCATCGGTACGCGGCAGAACGGCATATTCGTAGGATGCACCCTTCGGTGCCTTGCCGTGCTGCAGGACGAGCGATACCCAGTCGCCCGTCGTTGGTTGGACGCTGCGTTCACCAACGGTGGTCTGCGGGAAGTTCTTTTCAAATCGGGCCGATTTCATCGTCGCCTGCGGCAGGTAATAACCGACGCCGTTGGGGTCGAGATATGTGCTTCCGTTGTCCCGGTAAGACTCCCAGTAGCTGCGGAACTCGGGCGTAGTAGCTGCCAGCTGGAAGACGGTGGTTTCCGTCGGATCGTCCGTATTCGTATTCTCGATGTCCGTACCTAAGCAGACGATGGTGCCGTCCAGAAAGTGATAGGACTTGCGGGCACGCAGAGAACCGTTGTACTTGTCGTGCTCGTGCAGCTTCATGCCGAAATTGCCGTTTTCACCGCTTTGCGACAGTCCGCCGGCAAAGGCTTCGTCGGAGTAAAGCATCTCCTCCATACCCGAGTAGGCGTCAACGTTCAGCACACGGGCACGCAACCGCTCGAAAGGCAGGTGAATGCTGGTAGCACCCGGTATGCGGTTCCAGTCGAAACCGGCTTCCTGCCAGCCACTGGTGGTAAAAGTAACCATTTCACCGGGCTTTCCGGTCAGTATCTGCATGCTGCCGTGAGCTAAGTAACGACCGTAGAAGTTGGCATCCAGGTAGTGCTCGGCTGCCCAGAGGTAACGCGAATGGCCGCGTACCACGGCTGCCCAGTTGTCACGCCGCTGCACACTGACGCATCCGTAACCCAAAGCCAGGTTTCCCTGAGGGTCGGCTTCGGGGCGGAAGCCCTGTGCTTCCAGTTCCTGCTTCAGCTGCTGTTCCTTCTTGCTCGACGTACGGGGCAGGTAATCAGGGTCGCTGTCGCTCACCCGCCCGCTGTACTCCATCAGGCGCAGATAGGCGGCAGCCATGTCGGCATCGTACTTCTGCTTGCCATCGGGCGTGCCGGCCAGGGCCATCGTGGCATACTGAACAGGGATCAGCTGCCCCTTGCCGTTGGGATGGCGGCCCGACATGGATAGCGCCCATTGGCGGGTGTTGCAATAGAAACGCATGGTGAGCAGCACTTTCTTCACCGTCCGGTGCGCCAGCTCGGACACCCGGAACTGCGTGCCGCTCAGCAGATAAATCATGTTGGTAGCTCCGTCCAGTCCGCCCACGGCATAGGCGGG
This sequence comes from uncultured Bacteroides sp., assembly GCA_902472795.1. Classification (GTDB taxonomy): domain Bacteria; phylum Bacteroidota; class Bacteroidia; order Bacteroidales; family Bacteroidaceae; genus Bacteroides. Next base: position 29,830 of record CABROZ010000011.1, read on the forward strand.
ATAGTTGTTGCGGTGATGGAAGCAGGCGCCGTCGCTCTTGAACGAACCGGCCAGTCCGTCGGCCGGACGACAGCCGTAGTCGAGCCAGCGGGAGAAGGAGCGCAGGTATTGCACCTTTTCGGGAGAGTCTTCCATGATGAGGATGCTGGCAATGCGACCTTGCGTCTGGGTGTTGAAGGTGTCAATGTCGATGCCGTTCACCGTAGGCATCGGATACACCTCGTTGGTGATGGCATACCAGCGCAGCGTACGTTCGGCCTCGGTCAGCTTGCCTGCCTCGCGCAGCACGTCTTTCATCAGGAAGTAGGCCACGTAGAGACCACGCATGCTGTAACCGTAGTGGTGGATATTTCCCCAACAGCTACCGTAAGCCACACCCTGGTCGGTGATGTGGTCGTACATGGCCAGGAACTTCTGCCGCAGCTCGTCGCGCCAAGCATTGTCCTTGGCATTCAGGTAGGCAATGGCGATGCGCTTCATCAGGTTGAAGTAAGCGTTCATCTCCATGCCCAGCTTGGTGAACATGTCCTTGTCCCAGCCGGGGATCATGCGCTCGTAAGCCTCGGCCTGGCGCACCATGAAGATGGGCAGACCACTTACCCGGCCGTTCTTATAAGTAATCTGATAGAAGTCGTATGCCTTGCGGATAGCCTGCATTTCCTTGTCGGTCAGCTTGCCGGGCGTATAGAGCATGTCGCGGAAGCGGCTTTCCATCAGTCGCATATCGGCCTTCTGTTGCTCGTTGAGGGGCGTCAAGGCAATGTCGGGTTTCCAAAGGGAATGCTCGTAGATGACAAGCCAGTGGTTGGTCGTACCTTTGTTGACAAAAGGCACCTGTACGTCGGCCGTCTGCTGGCGGGCATCTACCTTGCTGGCCGTGACGATGTGGTCGAAGTACAGCTTTCCCTTCACGTCGGGAGCTACGATGCGTACTTCGTTCATGCCTTCTTCGGGCGTGCCCTGCATGTCGCGTTCGTAGCACACCCATGCGGCGCGCCAGCCGGTGAAGTTGATGCCGAAGGGGAAGGATGTACAGAGTTTGCCGTCCTTCAGGAACTCGAACCGCAACTGCTTGTCCTGTGCCTGCTCGCTATATACCCATACGATGAAGGCCGACAGGTAGGTATCCTTGCCCGTAGGGTCTTTCTTTTCGAACTTCAGATCTTTCTTTACGCTGAGCACGGCTCCCGGTTCGAACTGCCAGGCAAGGCAGTGAAGGCCGTCTTTGTAATGTTCGTCACTGATGCTCAGACTCGAACCTTCGCCGGTGGTCAGGAAGGCGGGTACTGCTCCGTCCTCGAAAGAGAGCAGACGCTCGTTCTTCACCACCTGTGCCGCACCCGTCGGCATCCAAAGCATACAGAGTAACAGGGCGGCCGCCTGCTTCAGGCAACCCTTGACCGATAACGGAGATGACAGTTTCCAATGCATATCTTTAAGGTTTTAGTATCGTCATACAAAGAAACCCCTCTTCCGCGAGAAAGGGGGGCATAAATCGTACGGAAGAGGTCAAAAAGCTTCCACTTCCGGCAAAATTGCGATGAAAAGGGCGATTTTGTTACGGATGCTGCTCTTCGAAGGCTTTGTTTTCCTCCTGAATGGTGCGCACCGTTTCTTCCAGTTCGTCGATGGGCAGGTCGGCATTGTACCAGTCGTTGTAGCAGTCGGTCACGTACCACTTGCCACCGGAGAGCTCGAATACCAGCTTCAGCGAAGGTTCCGACTCTTCGTAACCGGCTTCGAACTCTTTGTGTGTCGGTTCATCGACCGTGAAGCGCGAAATGTAAACACCACCTTCTTCTTCCTCGACCCGGCCCTCCTTCAGCGACTCGGCGTCGAGCAGCGGCCACTTGTCCTTCGTGAAGGAGAAAGTCTGCTCCGTCTCTCCGTCGTCCTTCAGCAGGACAATGGGCGACTTCAACGGAAACTTGACCCGTGAATACTGGAAAGAAGCGCTGGACGTAAACTTCTGGAGGAACGTCCTGAAATCCTCGTCGGCAGCCATGCCTTCGAATGCCGAAAGCACCAGCACTGCACACAGACAAAATACATAACGGATTGCCTTCATAATATGCTTTGATAAGTAAACGTGTCGATATGAGTTTTTAGATTATTTCCGTCTGTCATTGGGCACCCAGCATCGGGCCCACAATCTCCCACAGTCCCATGTAGCGCAACATGAACTCCATGCCGCCCATCACATGGCCGGGCATGCTGAGGTCGGTCAGCGTGGAGTTCGTCCAAAGGGCGTGGGCGCTGACTACGTTGCTGTAGGGCACAAAGTCGTCTTGGGGCGAATGGTAAAGGTTGACCGTGGCCTGCGGCAAGGCGGAAGCGTTGACTAACGAGTTCTTGCGAAGCGCCGACACGATGGCCTGCACATCGGCATTGCCGTTGAAATCGGGAGCGGCAAAGAAGTCGGGATGCAGCACACGGGTGATATCCGTACCCAAAGCCGCGTGCCACTCGGACAGTGGACGGGTGGAGAACAGCTTGTTCAGCCCTTCTTCGATGACTGCCGGAGCGTACAGATTCTCGTCGCTCACGGTTAGTCCTTCGCCGTAAGCCATGCCCCGGATCAGGTAAGGCAGATAGCCACTGCGCGGATAGGCAGCGGGGATGCCGTCGTCGTTGAGGAAAGCCTGCAACAGGTTCTCCAAGTCGTAAGGACCACCACCGGCCCAGACGTTGCGGATGCGGCCGGTCCATCCGCGGCTCTCTAATTCCAGCTGGGTAGCCACAGTGGCCTGTCCGCCTTGCGAGTAGCCCAACAGTTCGAGGGCATCATTTTCCTCGGCAATGGACTTGGAGCGCAGATATTCGCGGGCAGCCTCGATCATGTCGGCGCAGGCAGTTCCCGTCAGCCGAGCATGCAGG
>CABROZ010000012.1 GCA_902472795.1 uncultured Bacteroides sp.
CGGACGGCGATGAGTCATTGCCGTCCGAAGCTTTGCGCTGTCTGTTGCTGACGACCGACGCAGATGCGGCAACGTATCTGACGGAACGGGCCAGGCAGGTGGCGCAAAGTCATTTCGGTACGTCTGTCTATGTCCGTGGACTGATTGAAGTCAGTAATCACTGCCGTAACAACTGCTATTATTGTGGCATCCGCAAGGGCAATCGGGAAGTATCGCGCTATCGGTTGGGTAAAGATGACATTTTGGAGTGTTGCCGTCATGGTTATTCGTTAGGATTTCGTACCTTTGTGTTGCAAGGTGGAGAAGATCCGCTTCAGACAGACGATTTTGTGGAAGAAGTGGTTTCGGCTATCCGTTCCCTTTATCCCGACTGTGCCATTACGCTGTCATTAGGCGAGAAATCGCGACAGGCGTATGAACGTTTCTTTCGGGCGGGGGCCAACCGTTATCTGCTTCGGCACGAAACCTATCACGAAGCGCATTACCGACAGTTGCATCCCGATGAGATGTCGCGCGACAACCGTCTGCGCTGTTTGTGCGACCTGAAGTCGATTGGTTATCAGACGGGTACGGGCATCATGGTGGGCAGTCCCGGACAGACGCCCGACGATATCATCGCCGATCTGCTTTTCATGCGCCGACTGGCTCCGCAGATGATTGGCATCGGTCCTTTTGTGCCTCATCATGCTACTCCTTTTGCCCGTGAAAGGGCCGGAAGCGTAGAGCTGACGTTGCGTCTGTTGTCTATTCTGCGGTTGATGCATCCCCGTGCGCTGATACCGGCTACTACCGCTCTGGCAACCTTGTCGCCCGAGGGTCGGAACCGTGGCATACTGGCCGGAGCCAATGTCGTGATGCCCAATCTGTCTCCGCTGTCAGTTCGGCGGAAGTACGAACTTTACAACGATAAGGCAGCACTGGGAGCCGAGTCGGCCGAAGGCTTGCAAGCTCTTCAGAAGGAATTGGACCTCATCGGTTACCACATAGATTACGGAAGAGGAGACTATGTTTAATAAAAGAATGTTTTTAAGTTTCGCAAGTGCTCAACTTGTTAGTTGACAAGGCTTCAGTCAACAAGTTTACAAGGTTGGGAAGTGCCGCTTGAGACGGCTTGTTACAAACGCCTTGTCAATTTGTCAACTGTTACTCGTCAACTGCAACTTGAGCTTGCGAAAGTTGAGGAATTTAGAAAGAAATATAAAGATAATGGCTTATAATCCGAAATCGTCCATAGCGACGGAGTTTATCGATCACGAAGAAATACTGGATACGCTGGAGTACGCCCGCCAGCATAAGGACGACCGTGCCCTGATCAGTTCGCTGATAGAAAAGGCGCGCGAGTGTCGTGGCCTTTCGCATCGCGAGGCTGCCGTACTGTTAGAATGCGATCAACCCGACCTGACGGAAGAACTTTTCCGTCTGGCCAAGGAAATCAAGCAACGCTTCTATGGCAACCGCATTGTCATGTTTGCCCCGCTTTACCTTTCCAATTATTGCGTCAACAGCTGTGTCTATTGCCCTTATCACGTGAAGAATAAGACCATTGCCCGCAAAAAGCTTACGCAAGAAGAAATACGCCGCGAAGTGATAGCCTTGCAGGACATGGGGCACAAGCGTCTGGCACTCGAAGCCGGCGAAGATCCTTTGCACAATCCGATTGAATATATTCTGGAGTCGATACAGACTATTTACAGCATTCATCACAAGAACGGTGCCATTCGTCGGGTGAATGTAAACATTGCCGCCACAACGGTCGAGAATTACCGCAAGCTGAAGGAGGCGGGCATCGGTACGTATATTCTCTTTCAGGAGACCTATCATAAGGAAAATTACGAAAAACTCCATCCACGGGGACCGAAAAGCAATTATGCCTATCATACGGAAGCCATGGACCGCGCCATGCAGGGCGGCATCGATGATGTCGGTTTGGGTGTTCTTTTCGGTTTGAATACATACCGTTACGATTTTGTCGGTTTGCTGATGCACGCCGAACACTTGGAGGCTACCTTCGGAGTAGGACCTCATACCATCAGCGTTCCCCGTATCTGTTCGGCCGACGACATTGATGCCAGCACCTTCGAGAATGCCATTTCCGACGAGACTTTCCAGAAGATTGTAGCCGTGATTCGTGTCAGCGTGCCTTATACGGGCATGATTATTTCGACGCGCGAGTCGCAGAAGTCGCGCGAGAAGGTGCTCGACATCGGCATCTCACAGATCAGTGGCGGTTCGCGCACCAGTGTGGGAGGCTATGCCTCACCCGAACTGCCGGAAGAAAATTCCGCCCAGTTCGATGTAAGCGACACCCGGACATTGGACGAAGTGGTCAACTGGTTGCTTCGTTTGGGATACATTCCAAGCTTCTGTACGGCCTGTTATCGTGCCGGACGTACCGGAGACCGGTTCATGTCGTTGGTAAAGACCGGCCAGATAGCCAATTGCTGCCTGCCGAATGCCCTGATTACGCTGCAGGAATACCTGGAAGATTATGCATCGGACGCAACGCGTGAACTGGGCAGGCAGATGATCAGACAGGAGATGCAGCATGTGCCGAATGCCGCCATCCGTACGCGGGCTTCCGAGTATTTGGAGCAGATTGTAAAAGGAGAGCGGGATTTCCGCTTTTAAAGCAGGCGTGATAATCTAAAACAAAGGAAGCTGTCGGTTATGAAAGGATTAAGGTTATTTATTTTCTTGGTTTGTCTGAGCTTGGTCGGTTCGGTCTATGCGGATGAACCGGATCGTTTCTTCAACCGGTATAACTTTCATTTCATTACCGAACGTGTCGGACTTCCTCATTGTTTCGTAACCGATATCATACAGGATTCTGACGGATACATCTGGACGGCTACTCATAACGGCATTGGTCGGTATGACGGTTATCAGTTCTTGAACTACAATACCCAGACGTCTCCCATACGTCTGAAGAACGATTTCGTACAGAAGTTGTGCGAAGATCGTTTCAAACGTTTGTGGGTGGCAACCGAAGGAGGGTTAGACCTGATCGACCTGAATACGTATTCATCGGTGCCGTTGCCTTTCCCGACCGACACCTTGATGAACGCCCTTCAAAGCAGCTTTATCCATACCATTTACAAGGACAAGAAAGAGAACCTGTGGATTGCTTGCGACAATGATTTATGGTACCTTCGTTTGGACAGTGACGGGAGGGTATGCGAGTATCAGGTATTGAAGTCGCAGGCTACTTCCCCCATTCATGCCGTGGTCGATATGGGCACCTATGTGTGTGCAGGCATTGACAATAAGGTTTGTGTGATTCAGAAAGCCGGAGGGCATTCCTTGAAAGCGGTTCCGCTGTCCGACAGTCTCGTACCATTCAGTGAGGACTGGCGCATAGCCTGTATGCTGAAGGATGGTGATTACCTTTGGATCGGTTCCAATCGTGGACTGTTCAAATACAATCATACTACGAAGAGCCTGAAACGTTATCGTTATTCTACGCATCGGCCCGGTATGTTGAGTCAGGCTTACATCACCGATATCAAACTGACGGAACGTGGTTATCTGATTGTCTCTACCCTGAACGGAGTAAATGTTTACCATCGCGATACGGATACTTTCTCGTTTATCCGGCAGGGAAGTTCGCACAATGGTTTCAGTATCAACTGCAATGGCATTAACTGCATTTTTACGTCGGGCGAAACCATCTGGTTGGGTACAGAAACCGGAGGTGTAAACCTATTGTCTCCCAAGCGGCTGCAAACCGAGATGTGGACATGTCCTGTTTTGGGAGAAGGGGATGAAAATACGCCGGTCAATACGATCACCGAAGATGCCTCAGGTAATTTGTGGATCGGACTGGTCGAAAAAGGACTGGTGGAGTGGAATCCGGAAACAAAATCTTGTAAGCGTTATCTGTTTTCACCCGGTGATATGACCTCCATCAGCAACAATACGATTAACGGACTTCTGGCCGATGCCAATAATCACTTATGGATTTATACGTGGGGAGTCGGCATTAACGATTTGGATTTGAATCATTCGGACAGGCTATTCAAGCGATATACCCGTGAGGAGTTCCCTTCTTTGCAAGGCGATTTCATCAGCAGTGCCTGCGAAGATACCATTAACCGGGGCATCTGGTTTGGCTCTACACGCGGAACGATGTTCTATGATAGAAATACGGATTCATTTGTCAGGGTACTATTTGATGGGGTTGAAAATGAGTTCGAGTCTATTCACGCCCTTCTGATAGACAGGAAGAAACGTTTATGGGTCGGCTCTTCACAGGGAGTGTTTGTTGTTGATCTGTTTTCGTTTGCAAAGTCCCGTAAGCGCTTCGATTATACTTATTTGCGCTATAAGTTGGACGATCCCGAATCGGGCAAGATTGAAAAGATAAACAGTATTCTGGAAGATCATGAAGGCAATATCTGGTTGGGTGGTAACGGCAGCGGCCTCTACAAGCTGACAGCTGATAAAAACAATCGCTTCAGCTTTACGAATTATACTACTCAGCACGGACTGCCTAACAACACGGTATTGGGGATGACGGAAGACGGAAAAGGTAATTTGTGGATTGTTACGTATGAAGGACTGACGAAGCTCGATCCGCATACCATGGCTTTTATCAGTTATACACAATCCGACGGCTTGCCGGCAGCCCAATTCTATCGGAACGGTATTTATTATTCTTCCCGAAACGATTTGCTGTATCTGGCCACTACAAATGGGTTGCTCATCATTCATTCCGAAAACGATTTGTTGTCGTCAGCAGTTCCCCGGGTACGTTTGTCATCGCTGACAGTAGCCGGAAATGTCGTTTATCCGTCCATCGGGTCTTATTTGGACGAACCGTTGACAACTGCTTCCAAGATTGCTTTGCACGAAAGTGAGAGTCGTTTTTCTATCGGCTTGACGACGTGTAATTATGGTAATAATCGTCGTATCCGTTTTGCTTATCGGCTGAAAGGTTACGAGGATGAATGGAATGAAACGTTGCCGGGCGACTATATGATCAGATATACGGCTTTGCCGGCGGGTAATTATACCTTGCAGGTACGTGCTACCGATGAATACGGACATTGGTCGGATTATGTACGGGAAATCCAGGTGCGCATTATTCCTTATTTTTATAAGACCGGTTGGTTTTATGTGTCCTTGTTGATATTGGGCGTTTTAGGCGCATGGTGGTTCTATCGCCGTAAGACACGCCGGTTCCGCGAGCAACGGATCCAGTTGGAGCAGAAGGTCGAGGAGCGGACACAGAAACTGGCCATTCAGAATAAGCAGCTGGAAGAAATGGCTCGGCACGTCAGGAACGTGACAGAGGAAAAAATCGCTTTTTTCACCAACATCACTCACGAGTTCCGTACTCCTGTTACATTGATTCACGGCCCGATAGAACATGCGTTGAAGGAAGTGACCGACGAGCATGTGAAGGCAGAGTTGCAGATTGCCGAACGAAATTCCAATTATCTGCTTTCGTTGGTCAACGAACTGATGGATTTCAGAAAATTAGATATGGATAAAGTGACTCTGGATAGGAAACCTTGCGAGTTTATAGCGTTGTTGTCCGATTTGCTATTGCCATTCAGGGTGTTTGCCAAAGAGCGGAAGATCGAGTTACGTTTCTATTCACGCATCAGTCATCCGTGGCTGTTGCTCGATGCCGCTTACATGCGCAAGGCCATGGTGAATCTGATTTCGAACGCCATTAAGTTTACGCCCGATAGTGGTCGTATCGATGTCTTTGTGGCGTCTGTGTGTGGTAAAGACGGCAATCGGATGCTTTACATTGACGTTTGCGACACCGGGCATGGCATTGTCGAAGGGGATATGGAAAAGATATTCGACCGTTTCTATCAGTCAAAGGAGAGTGTCAAGTATCCCGTGTATGGCCAACAGAGCGGGACAGGTATTGGTCTGTTCCTGTGTAGGAAGATAGTCGAATTGCACGACGGCACTATTTATGCCCGCAACAATCATAGTCACGGAGCTTCCTTCCGCATACTGATGCCTTTGGTTGAGGCTGCTGAAGTACAGAAGTCTTCCAATGAGGAGAATAATTCGGAAAAGGTTGCGGCTGTCAGTGTCGAAACTACGCCTGACGCGCAGAAGAAGGAAACTGTCCTAATCGTGGAAGACAACAAGGATATGCGTTCCTATATCCGTATGTTGCTCGAAAAATATTATCATCTGCTGGAAGCGGAAAACGGACAGATAGCCTTGGAAACGGTGCAACATCATCATGTCGATTTGATTGTCAGCGATCTGATGATGCCGGTGATGGACGGTATGGAACTTTCGCGCCGCATCAAGGAGAATCTGGCTACTTCGCATATACCTTTCCTTATGCTGACGGCCATCCGTTCGGAAGCGCAGGAGAAAGAAAGTTACGAGATTGGGGTAGATGAATATTTGTGTAAGCCATTCGATGCCGATGTACTACTGTTACGTATCCGTAACATACTGAACGTGCGCAACAAGTATAAGAAGATGTTTTCGGCCAGCAGCAATGTGGACGATCTCCCTATGAAGGAAGAGTCTCGGGATCAGGTATTCATTGCGCGGGCTTTGGAACTGATGAAAACAAATTATGCCGACTCGGAATACGTGCTCGACAGTTTTGTCCGCGACATGGGCTATAGCAAGACGATGGTCAATAAGAAGATGCAGGCCCTGACGGGACAGCCCATCGGGCAGTTCATGAAAAGCTATCGTCTGAATGTTGCCCATAAGATGATTCAGGAGAGCACGGGCGACTTCAATGTGTCGGAAATAGCTTATGCAGTAGGATTCAACGATCCAAAGTATTTCACGAAGTGTTTCAAGGAATTCTTTGGCTATCTGCCCAGCAGCCTGTTGAAGAAGTAGGCGATTCGGGGCCTACTTTACTATATTCTGCTTAAACTTTTCTATTTTCTCCTCTTTCGATGGTGAAAGTACTTATTTTTGCTGAAAAGAATATCAATCTTAAGTACTATCATGAAAATCAGAACTGTTTTCGTCTTTTTATTTTTGTCAGTGTGGACAGTCTGTCTGTCGGGCAATCCCATCAGTGGCCTGTTGGAAAGAATCGATAAAGGAGCGTCTCGCAAGTTTGCCATCGAATTGCAAAAGGGGGAGAAAGACTTTTTCGAACTGGACCAGCGAGGAAACAAGGTGGTTGTGCGTGGCAATAATTATGTGAATATAGCTACAGGCATCAACTGGTACCTGAAGTACTATGCCGGCATCCAGTTGTCGTGGAACGGCATGACTGCCAAGTTGCCCGATGTATTGCCGCCTGTCGGACAGAAGGAACGCCACGAAACAGATTTGTCCCTTCGTTACGACTTTAATTATTGTACTTATTCCTATACCATGGCTTTCTGGGATTGGGAACGCTGGGAAAAGGAGATTGACTGGATGGCCTTGCACGGCATCAACATGCCTTTGGCTGCTGTAGGACAGGAATGCATTTGGTTCAATATGCTTCAGAAGCTTGGTTATACGAAGGAAGAAGTGAACCGCTTCATCGCCGGACCCGCTTTTCTGGCTTGGTGGGCAATGAACAACCTCGAGGGCTGGGGTGGTCCGAATCCCGATTCCTGGTATGTGCAGCAGGAAGCTTTGCAGAAAAAGATATTGAAGCGGATGCGCGAGTATGGCATTCGTCCTGTGTTCCCCGGTTATTCGGGCATGGTGCCTCACGATGCCGATGTAAAGTTGGGTCTGAATGTGACCAAGTCCGATCTGTGGAACGGATTTACCCGTCCGGCTTTTCTGCAACCTACCGATGAGCGTTTTGCCGAGATTGCCGATCTGTATTATAGCGAGCAGGAACGTTTGTTCGGAAAAGCCGATTTCTACTCCATGGATCCTTTCCACGAAGTCGAGAATGCTGCTTCTGTCGATTTCGATGCGGCTGGAAAAGCCATTATGGCTGCCATGAAGAAAGTCAATCCAAAGGCTGTATGGGTTGTGCAGGGCTGGACCGAGAATCCGCGTCCGGAAATGATAAAGAATCTGAAGAACGGCGATCTGCTTATTCTGGACCTCTTCAGCGAATGCCGTCCCATGTGGGGGATACCCTCCATCTGGAAGCGCGACAAGGGATACGAACAGCACGACTGGATATTCTGCATGTTGCTGAACTTCGGCGGAAATGTAGGTTTGCACGGGCGTATGGATCAGTTGCTCAACAACTTCTATCTGACTAAGAACAATCCGCTGGCTGCTCATCTGAAGGGTATCGGTCTGACAATGGAGGGAAGCGAGAACAACCCGATGATGTTCGAACTGATGTGTGAGTTACCCTGGCGTCCGGAGAAATTCACCAAAGAAGCATGGCTGAAGGACTATCTGTTTGCCCGTTACGGAGTACGTGACGAGAAGATTGAACAGGCATGGACCCTGCTGGCCAATACCATCTACAACTGTCCTTTCGGCAACAACCAGCAAGGACCTCACGAGTCCATTTTCTGCGGACGTCCTTCGCTGAACAATTTCCAGGTATCAAGTTGGTCGAAGATGGAGAATTATTACGATCCGACGGTGACGGAAGAGGCTGCACGCTTGTTGTTGGAAGTGGCCGACCGTTATCGTGGCAACAACAATTTCGAGTACGATCTGGTGGACGTGGTTCGGCAGGCCATTGCCGATAAAGGACGCATCGTTTATAACCGTACGATAGCCGATTATAAGAGCTTCGACAAGAAAAGTTTTGCAGCCGATTCCCGCAAGTTCCTCGACATGATTTTGTTGCAGGACCGTCTGTTGGGCACACGGAGTGAGTTCCGCGTCGGACGCTGGATAGAGCAGGCACGCAAATTGGGCAATACTCCCGAGGAGAAGAAACTCTATGAATGGAATGCCCGTGTGCAGATTACCACGTGGGGCAATCGTGTCTGTGCCGACGAAGGCGGTCTGCGCGACTATGCCCACAAGGAGTGGAACGGCATTTTGCGCGATTTCTATTATAAACGTTGGGAAGCCTATTGGAAGACTTTGCAGGACGAATTGGACGGAAAACCTGCCGTTACTCTCGACTTTTATGCCATGGAAGAGCCCTGGACGCTGGCTTCGAATCCATATACGTCGGCACCCGAAGGCGATTGCATCGATGTAGCCAAAGAAGTGTTTGCCAAAGTATTCGAATGATGGAAAAGAAAAGGCTCTTGTCGTTGGATGTCTTGCGGGGACTGACGGTATTCGGTATGATCGTAGTCAACAATGCCGGAGGCAGTCAGTCTTACGAATCGTTGCGCCATTCTGCATGGAATGGTCTGACTCCTTGCGACCTTGTATTCCCTTTCTTCCTGTTCATCATGGGAATATCCACATACATTGCGCTCCGCAAGTTCGATTTTCAACCTTCAGCACCGGTCATCCGGAAGATACTGAAGCGTACAGTGCTCATCCTGCTGATCGGATGGGCCATTGGTTGGTTCGATTTCGTTTGTGAGGGAGATTTTTTCCCTTTTGCCCATTTACGGCTGACGGGAGTGTTACCCCGCATTGCTTTGTGCTATTGTGTGGCTTCGCTTCTGGCATTGTATGTCAATCATAAACGTTTGGCATGGATTGCGGGCATTCTGTTGGTGGGCTATGCTGTTTTGCTCTGTATGGGCAACGGATATGCGTGTGACGAGACCAACATTCTGTCTGTCGCCGACCGCAGTATTTTAGGAGCAGATCACCTTTACCGGAAGAGCCTGATCGACCCCGAAGGGTTAGTCAGTACCTTGTCCGCCATCGCTCACACACTGATAGGCTTTTGCTGTGGAGCACTGATGCTGAAGAAAGATACTCCGCTGGAAACAAGAATCCTGAAGCTGGCGGTTGCCGGTTTTCTGCTGATGGCTGTAGGCTTCTTGCTGACAGAAGCTTTCCCGCTGAACAAGCGCATCTGGTCGCCTACTTTTGTGTTGGTCACTTGTGGACTCGCAGCCATGCTTCAGGCCACATTGACCTACTTTATTGATCTGAAAGGAAAGAAAAACTGGTGCCGTTTCTTCGAGGTATTCGGAGTCAACCCGTTGTTCTTGTATGTGCTGAGCGAAGTGGTAGCCATTGTGATAAGTGCTACGGAAAGCAAGCCCGTCGTATATGGAGCTATTCATTCGTGCATCTCCGATCCATATCTGGCTTCGGCATGTTATTCGTTGCTCTTTGCGCTGGTAATGGGAGGATGCGGATATTGGCTGTACAAGAAGAAAATATATATCAAGTTATAAGTAGATAATAGAATATTCTCGATAGAAAGATTTGAAAAGAAAGGGTGAAGTGTCATGACAGGGATCCGTTTGTATATCATCTTGTGTATTCTTTCCGTAACAGCCTTTGGGGCTTGTTCGGAGGGTATTGCGGAGGAAGAACGTCTGCAATACGTCGATACGCGTATTGGTACGGCTCCCAGTGTGACGCATACGGCCGGACTGTTTGGAAAGAATACCGAGGAATACGGACAGACGTTGCCCGCAGTGCTCGAACCCAACGGAATGAATTTCTGGACTCCACAGACTCGCGACACCGAAGAGAAATGTATTGCTCCTTATTATTATGCCGACAGCCTGTTGCAGGGTTTCCGCAATTCGCATTGGATTGTCGGCGGATGCACGCAGGACTATGGCTCCATGACGCTGATGCCGCTATTTGGCCATTTGCGTTGCATGCCCGAAGGTCGTGCAACCCGTTTCTCGCATCAGAGCGAGCAGGCCACTCCGGCCTATTATGTCGTTTCCTTGCCCGATGAGGCTCTTACGGCAGAGATGACGGCACGTTCGCGTTCGTCCATTTTCCGCTTCACCTATCAGAAAAGCGGTAAGGCCTATTTGGTCGTCAATCCGAACAGCGACGAGGGGCAGGGATTCATCTCGGTCGATACGGTGAACAACGTCATCAGCGGTTACAATCCCGTTCACCGCATCTATCAGGGGTGGGGAGAGCCCGCCGGATATAGTGGACATTTCGTGGTTCGTTTCCAGAAGAAGATAACAGGCTTCGGCGTATTCCGAGGCGATTCCATATTTCCGGCTCGTGACGCTATAGGCAACGCCTGTGGTATCGGTGCTTATGTCGAATTCGATGTGCACGAAGGCGAAAGTCTGTTGGTTAAGGCAGCTTCGTCGTTTGTCAGTGCCGAAGGAGCCATGAGCAATCTTGAAGCCGAGATTCCCCATTGGGATTTCGACCGTACACGTCGCGAACTGACCGATATCTGGGAACAGCGTTTGGCGCTTGTCGAGGTGCAGACCGACAACCGCGAAGCCAAGGAAAAATTCTACAGTGCCTTATACCGGGCTTCTTTCCTGCCACGCACGTTCAACGATGCCGACGGTCGTTATCCTTCGTTTGCTACCGGTACTCCCGTACGTCAGCTTCCTGCCGGACGCACCTATTACGAGGACTACAGCATGTGGGATACGTATCGTGCCCTGCATCCGTTGGTCAATCTGCTGACTCCCGGACGGGCGGGCGATATGATGCAGTCGCTTGTCTGGAAGTACGAACAGGGTGGGTGGCTGCCTATATTTCCGTGCTGGAACAGTTACACGGCTGCCATGATTGGCGATCACTGCATTGCCGCCTTAGCTGATGCTTATAGCAAGGGAATCCGTAATTTCGATATTGACAAGGCGTACGAGGCAATGCGCAAGAACGCTTTTCAGTCGCCCGCCGATGTGCGCGAATACCGCGACGGAATGGGGCGCAGGGCTTTGAAGTCTTATCTGAAGTACGGATACATTCCACTTGAAGACTCTGTTCCCGATGCGTTCCATACGAAGGAGCAGGTATCGCGTACGCTGGAGTATGCTTACGACGACTTTGCCTTGGCGCAGGTCGCTGTTGCTTTGGGTAAGACAGCCGATGCAGACAGCTTGCTGGCTCGTGCCCGCAATTATCGCAATGTCATCGATCCCCGTACCGGTTATGCACAAGGGCGTCGGGCCGACGGCAGTTTTCTTACGGATGATAATGCGTTCCGTTTTGCTTCCTTTATCACCGAAGGAGCTCCGTGTCATTACACCTGGTACGTGCCTCACGACCCTTACGGCCTGATGGAATGCATGGGCGGACGTGACAAATTCATCGCTAAACTCGATTCCATGTTCAGCGAACAGCGCTATTGGCATGGTAACGAACCTTGCCATCAGGTAGCCTTTCTGTTCAACTATGCCGGACAGCCGTGGAAGACCCAGCAGGCAGTGCGTCACATCATGCAGACCGAGTACCTGCAGGCACCCGGCGGGTTGTCGGGCAACGACGATGCCGGACAGATGTCGGCCTGGTACGTCTTTGCCGCTTTGGGCTTCTATCCCGTATGTCCCGGCACACCTTATTATATATTGGGCAGTCCTTCGTTCAGCGAAGCCGTGCTGCATCTTGAGAACGGGCGTACTTTTACATTGAAGGCGCTTCATGCTTCCGAAAAGAACATCTATATACAGAGTGTCCGGCTGAACGGCCGTCCTTATACGAAGAATTACCTTTCGCACGAGGACATCCTGCGGGGAGGAACGATGGAGTTTGTCATGGGCGATAAGCCTAACACGTCTTGGGGCAGTGCTTCGGCCGACTGTCCGCCTTCTGTCATGTGATTGATTAATTAATTGAATATTTATGCTTATGATACATAGAATACCTGTCTGTCTGTTCCTGTTGCTGTTTGTCCCTCTGTTCCTGTATGGCAGAGGCGGACATGCTCCGGTATATGATGTGACTGCTTTCGGTGCGGTTTCCGATACTACCCGACTTTCTACCGAGGCTTTCCAGCGGGCTGTCGATGCCTGTGCTGCCGACGGTGGAGGAACGGTATGGGTGCCTGCCGGCAATTACCTGTGCACGACGGTCGTACTGAAAAGCAACGTTAATCTGCATCTGGATGCCGGTGCCACCGTTTATGCCAGTCGGAAAGTATCCGACTATGAAGGATTGCGACGGAAGGTAGGGGCAGCCGATACCGGCGAAAGTGAAGTCCTGTTGGGGGCTTTCGATGCCGAAAATATATCGGTGACAGGAACGGGAACCCTGCACTGCCGTGCCGAACGCATCGGTTATCGGCGTGAGCCACAGACTGCTGTTACCGATTCGGTTACCGGCAGGGAGATTGCCAATGCCGCCCGTTACGGAGCCGACTATCAGAGCAAGTTCCGTAAAGTGCCGCCTTGTCCCGGAGCCATCAGCTTTGTTGGTTGTACCGGTGTGTGCATTCGCGACATCCGGGTGGTCGAGTCTTCTTTCTGGTCCGTGCATCTGCAATGGTGCGAACGGGTGACGGTAGATGGTGTTTACATCACTTCCAACCGTCACAACGGGGTCAATGCCGACGGACTCGACATTGACGGATGCAGTCATGTCATGGTGAGCAACTGCCGCATCGATACCGGCGACGATGCTCTTTGTCTGAAGACGACCCGACAGGAAGGCAAGGCTCTGCCTTGCAGTCAGATTACCATAACTAACTGCGTGCTGACCTCGTCGTCGGCTGCATTGAAGATCGGCACGGAGTCGCATGCCGACTTCGAGAACATAACCGTTTCCAACTGTGTCATTGATAAGGCAAACCGCGGACTGAATATGATTATCCGCGACGGTGGCAGTGCCCGCAACATTCTGTTTTCGAACATCGCCATCTCTACCTGCCGGAAAGAAACCTTCTGGTGGGGAAACGGAGACCCCGTCTGGTTCACCGTGCAGAAGCGGGGAGACGGTCCGTCGGGCACCATCGAGAATGTGACTCTGAGTCACATCATCGCTCACGGACAGAGTGGTATCCGCCTTGAAGGCTTCAGCCGGCGGATCAGAAACATCCGCCTGAACGACGTGCAGCTGTTTATGGAGCCGGAAGACGCGGTGGACAAGCGTTCGCGCAACGGGTTCCTGTTCGACGGAGTTGATAAACTGTCGCTGGTCGATTGCGAAGTGAACTGGGATGTGCAGCATCCCGAGCCCACGTGGGAGAGCGCTTACCTGTTTCGCAACGTGGACGGACTGCAATTGGTGCGGACCTACGGTGACAGTGCGCCGGGCAGCCGGTATCCGGCTTTCCGCTACGACCGTGTAAACAATAAACGGACAACCGATTAAACTTTTAACGAGATATGAGAACGAAACATTTGATTCTTGCCCTGTTCAGCCTGTTTCTGCTGAATGCGTGCCAGCAACGGCAGAACGGAGTTTACAACGTGATGGACTATGGAGCGGCGGGAGACGGAAAGACCGACGACGCAACTGCCATACAGCAGGCTGTTGATGCCTGTAGTGCCGCCGGAGGCGGAACCGTATTGCTCCCTTCGGGGCATACCTTTCTGTGTGGTCCGCTGAAGTTGGCTTCCGATGTCAATTTCCATTTAGAGCCCAACTCGCGCCTGTTGGCCAACCCTGACGAAAGTGTTTACACCGAGAGCGCTTTTGGCGACAACCGTGGTGAAGGCATGATGTGGATCAGCGGAAAAGACCTGAAAAACCTGTCCATTACGGGTACAGGTACCATCGACGGCAACGGGGTGGCCTTTATGGGGAAGGAACTGGAGGACTCTTACGAACTGAAGCCGGTGACGGACTTCGACCCGCGTCCGCATGTCCTCACTCTTATCAATGCCGAGAAGACAGTGATCAGAGATGTGACCATCTGCAACAGTGCCTATTGGACTATTCATTTAGTGGGTTGCTACGATGCACTGATCGAAGGCATTTCCCTGCTCAATAACTTGAAAATCCGCAATGGCGACGGCATCGACCTCGACCACTCGCGCAAGGTACGCATCGCCGACTGCTTTATCGAGTCGGGCGACGACTGTATCTGCCTGAAAAACAGACGTGAATTCGAAGAATACGGTTCGTGTGAAGACATTGTGGTGAGCAACTGTGTGATGACTTCCCGTTCGTGCGCCATCAAGATCGGGTCGGAGAACATGGACGTCATCAACAACGTGCTGTTCAACAATTGCATCGTCCGGGGCAGCAACCGTGGAGTCGGCATTCAGAACCGCGACGAAGGTACGGTGACCAATGTCGTTTTCTCGAACATGCTTATCGACTGCCAGTTCTTCTCCGATGTGTGGTGGGGCAAGGCCGAGCCTATCTATGTGACTTCTTATCCGCGTGCCGTAGGCAACCACAAGGATGCCGGCTGGCGCTTCCCGAAGGGAGCTACCGAAGGACGTTGCGGAGAGGTGAGCCGCATCTATTTCACGAACATCAAGTGTACGAGCGAGAACGGCGTGTTTGTAGGCGGAGATGTGCCGGGCAAGGTAAATCACATTTACTTCAAGGACGTGGACGTGTTGCTTTACAAGCGTACCGGCTATCCCGGTGGCATTTACGACAAGCGTCCCTGTCTGGGCGAAGGTCTTGTGCATGACAGCACGTATGGTTTCTACATCGATACGGCTTCGGACATCTATGTAGAAGATTCGCGCATCATGTGGGGCGATACCAAGCCCGATAAGGCTGCCGACGGTGTGATGCAGAAGAATGCCCACAACGTGGTGATTGAATGAGCCGACCGGTTCCTGCCTGACAGTTAAGGAGTGAAAAGGAGGGAATCCGATACATTGTATCCCACTTATTCAGGCACGGATTACACGGATATTCGCAGATTATTTTTATTCTTTATATCTTGTTTTTCCGTGTAATCCGTGCCTGAAAATAACAACTACTTTTGAATTTGAATGTCTATTGGTAAAAAACAGAATATGAGACGAATACTGATTACGATATGCGCTTTTTGCAGTTTTCTGGCGGTCTTTTCGCAAAGCCGTCCCACGCCCGAGCAGTTGGGAAGTATCTACTATGCCTATCCCGCACCGACGGAGGCGCCTGCACCGGCTCCCGAAGGATATGAGCCGTTCTACATCAGCCATTACGGCCGTCACGGCTCGCGCTGGATGACGGACGATGTGCGTTATGTGGCGATGGTCAGTCTGTTCGATTCGCTGTACCGATGCAATCAGCTGACGGCTTTGGGACAGGATGTCCGCCTGCGTCTGCATCGCGTGTGGGACGATGCCCGCGGACGCAGCGGCAACATCACGCCGCTGGGCGAACGGCAGCATCACGACATTGCCGTCCGCATGTACCGCAATTTCCCGCAGGTGTTTGGCGACAGTGCGGTCATCGATGCCCGTTCTTCCACTTCGCTCCGCTGTGCGATGAGCATGAGTTATTTCACCGACGGACTGAAAGAACAGAATCCTGCCTTGCGCATCACGCGCCGTGCTTATGGCGAGTACATGAACTACATTGCCTATACTTCGCCCGAAGGCGAGGCTTTCACCTCCGAGCAGGCTGCATGGCGCAAGGATTTTCACGCTTTCGAGAGGCGTATGATACGTCCGGTCCGGCTGATGGAATCGCTGTTTCAGCATGCCGGAAACTTTTCGGAGAAACAGTCGGTCGATGTCATGACGTCGCTTTATTGGATTGCTGCCGACATGCAGAATGTGGATTTGTGCGGGGAAGTGTCGTTCTACGACCTCTTTCAGTACGACGAACTGCGCGACTTCTGGCGGACGGTGAATGCCCGCATGTATGTGTGCAACGCCGCTGCTCCGCTTAATGAGGGGCTGATGCCGCGCTGTGCTTCCAACCTGTTGAATGATATTGTGGCAAAGGCCGATACTGCCATCCGTGGCGGAAAGACGGCTGCCGATTTGCGCTTCGGACACGATACACACCTCATCCGATTGCTGGCCCTGATGCAGATGGAGGGCTGTGCAAACCAGGAGGCCGATATGGATAAGTTTCATCTGGCATGGCAGGACTACAAAGTCTCGCCCATGGGTGCCAACTTGCAGCTTATTTTCTATCGGGCTCCGGGGAAGGATGTGTTGGTGTGTTTCCTGCTGAACGAGCGCGAAGCCAAACTTCCCATCCAAAGCGTGGAGGGATCGTTCTACCGTTGGGAAGACGTAAAGCGCTTCTGGCAGCAGGTGGCACCTGCACAGGGCGGTGACGTCAGATGACGATTTTGTCTAATATGCCGTTCACCCAGGCGATGGTTACGCCGTAGTTGGTCATCGGCACTCCCTGGCGGCGGGCACTTTCGATGCGGCTCATGACGTGCTTGCGGTTGAACATGCACGCGCCGCAATGAATGACGAGGTCGTAGCCCGAAAGGTCGTCTGGGAAGTCGGCGCCCGATACGATGTCGATGTGTATGCCTTCTCCTAAACGCTTGCGCAGCATGCGGGGCAGTTTCACGCGGCCGATGTCTTCCGACAGCGGAGCATGAGTGCAGGCTTCGGCTATCAGGATGCGGGCATCCTTTCCCAAACGGGCGATGCTGGCCGCGCCCTGCAGATAGTAGTCGATGTCTCCCTTTTGACGGGCAAACAGGACGGAGAACGAGGTCAGCAGACTTTCGGCAGGCTTTTGCTTATATACGGTGCTGAACACCTGCGAGTCGGTGATGATCAGTTGCGGCGGGCGCGACAGGGCTTGCAGCGTGTCGGCCAGCTTGTCGGTGGTGCAGCTCATCACCATGCATTTCCGGTCGAGCAGTTCGCGCAGTGTCTGTACCTGGGGCAGAATCAGTCTGCCTTTGGGAGCCTGGATGTCTTGCGGCATCACTAACAGTACCAAGTCACCTTCCGATACCAAGTGCGACACGATGGCGGGTTGTACCGTTTCCGATGCCATGCGTATCAGGGCTTCGCGGATAGTTTCCACGCCTTCGCCCGTCCGGGCACTGGCAATGAGGGGACGCATGCCGGCTTTCTTGCTTATTGCATCGGCCACGGTTTCGGCCCGGGGTAGCAGGTCGGCCTTGTTCAGCACCAGCAGGGTGGGGATTTGCTTTTCCTTCAGCAGTTGTAGCCAGTGCAGTTCGTCTTTCACCTCTTCGTCTCTGCACACCAACAGGGCTACGTCGGCCTTTTGCATGACCTTCAATGTTTTTTCTACACGCAGTGCACCCAGTTCGCCCTCATCGTCAAAGCCAGCCGTATCGATGAATACGCACGGCCCCAATCCGTGTACTTCCATGGCCTGATAGACCGGATCGGTGGTTGTGCCGGCAACGTCGGACACCAATGCTGCCTGCTGGTGGGTCAGCGCATTCAGCAGCGAAGATTTTCCACTGTTTCGTTTGCCCAGCAGAACGATGTGCAGGCGGTTGGAGCGGGGGGTAGCTGTTAAACTCATAGTTGGGATATTTCTTTTTATTAGTGATTTATCAGTTCTAACTTATTTTGCTTTGATATAGCATTGGACCGACAAAGATAGCGAACTTTTCGGCAAAGCGAAAAAATCCATCCCAACGGGTTTGTATGTGATGAATAAGTTCTATATTTGCATATACCGCAAATCAAATTGTAAGTCTATGAATTTTGAACAATTATGTTTTACTACGTTTTGTGTCGGGAGTTTGGCCGATGCCCTGAAAATGAGTGCCGGACAAGTGTATGACATGCTGCGTTCATCGGGTATCCTTACCGGATATCTGCTTCCGGGATACGATGTGTTGCATACGTTCAGTAAAGAGTATATTGTGGAAGACTTGCTTTCATACATGAAAGAGAAAGGTGTATTGAAATGAAACTGTATCATGCTTCGGATATCGTTATAGAGAATCCTGATGTGTATCACTCGCGTGAGCATTTGGATTTTGGTAGAGGTTTTTACTTGACATCCATGCGAAGCCAGGCAGAAAAATACGCTCAGCGTTTTTTGTTGCGTGGTAAACGGGCTTTTGTTAATGAATATTTGCTGGATGAGGACTTGTCCGACTTTGTTGTGAAAGTATTTAAAAGTTATGATGAAGAATGGTTGGACTATGTGGGTAAATGCCGAAAGGGACTCAATGAAATGATGTATGACATTGTAGAAGGTGGTATAGCCAATGATAGAGTCTTTAACACGATAGATCTGTATTTTTCGGGAGCAATGAATAAAGAAGATGCGCTTGGAAGGTTAGCCTTTGAACATCCCAATCATCAGTTGTGCATATTAAATCAACATGTACTTTCGCATCACTTACATTTTGTAAAAGCTGAAGAAATAATGCCGGAAGGAGGTGGATATGTTGGCCGATAAAATAGTTTTGCAGATGAAATATGCGCGCATTGTCCGTCTGTTTGCTGATAGGTTACAGATTCCATACGAAGAGGCACTCGCTTTTTTCTATCATTCAGATACTTATAAACTTATCAGCAATGGGGTAGCAGATATGCACTGCCTCAGTGATGAATATCTTGCCGATGAATTGTTGATGGAATGGGAAAGTTCCTGTTCTTGAGCAACACTTGTACGGCTCCTGAGCAACACTTGTACGGTTCGCGAGCCGTGCTTGCAATACTCACGGGAGTTGCAGGCAATACTCGTGCCCTTTGCTTGCAACATGCGTCGGGCTTGGTTGTAAGATGCGGCGGCATTGCTTTCAAAACCTGCCGGCATTGCTTGTCATTCCCGCCGACATTACTTGTTACGCCGGCTAACTACCGATGTTACGCCGCTAAAGTAGGTAGTTACAGTCGCCAAGTAGGAGTTTGGAACCGAAAAATGAAACATTAAAAATGAAGATGGCAGAGTGACCTTTTTTGTTCACGTCCAAAAATCCTTTTCTCTTTCACCCTCAACCCTCATCCCTCATCCCTCAACCTTCAACCTTAAACCCACTATTTTGCCTTCACGCTTTCACCGGAGGACTTTCGCACTGATACACAGCAGGATATGGTGAAAGATGAAGCTTCACGCCCTTTCAATGAAAATTTGAAAATCCGCGTTCATCCGCCTTTCCCCTGTAGTCCGCGTATCTATCTTTCACCACAATTGTTTTATTATCAGTTGCTTACGGTGAAACTTCACCTGCGTCCTCTTATCAGCATCCGCTTTTTGATGTGAACCTTATGGGAAGAAGTGGTACGTTGAGTAACGTTGCTGCACAAACTGTTGCAGCATAACTGCACGTATTGATGCAGTGTCACTGCACTGACTGATGCAGAGTGACTGCACTAACTGTTGCAGTGAGGCTGCATAGTCTTTCCGTTCTGTCGGCTGTTAGGCCGTTGTATTTTTTCTCCTATGGGACGGGCAAAAAGCAAGTAGCGGAGTTTTGGACAGGTAGGTGGAGGTATGTGTCGCTTTTCTCAAAAACATTTTTCTTTGTTGGTTTTTAGTGGGAGTAAAATAGTAAACTTATGCAAATCGTTGATTGATAGTGAATTGTGGTGAAACATGGATAAAGATGATGAAAAGTTGGTTTACTATTTTCTCCCTATTTTGCGCTATTTTCTCCCCCTTCCTTAGGGGCTTAGTGTATCTTTGCGACAACTGAAATCTAAGAATGAGCTATGGAAACAGCAATGAATGTATTTCTTCCATTGATCTGTTGCCTGTTGTTAAAAGGCAACATCGTCGGGAGCCTGTTTCTTTACACTTAGCAGTACAAATGATAAGAGTGAAGGAATGGGCTTGTTGTTTTTGTTCTTTCCCTAACTTTCTGTTTATTAGTTTGTTGTGTTCGTTTTGAAATGTTGTTGAAATAAATATGTAACATGCGGCTTTTACTTTTGCGGCCGGAAAAAAGAATGTGATAAATATATAAAATGAGAATAAAAACTGTTTTTTTTAACTAAAACTTTATTTTATGCTGAATGTACAATTAAAAGGAAAAAGAACATGGATGCAGAGTTTGCTCCTCGTCATGTTCTTGCTAAGCAGTACCTTAGCATTTGCACAGAACAAGGTGACGGGTACCGTAACCGATAAGACTGGTGCTCCGTTGCCGGGTGTTAATGTCCTCGAAAAAGGCACGACTAATGGTAGTATAACCGATGTGGACGGAAAGTACAGTATCAATGTTGAGAAAGGTAAAACATTGATGTTCTCCTATATTGGTTTTACAACAAGAGAAATAGTCGTTAATCAGAATGTTATTAATGTCGCTCTGCAGGAAGACCTCCAAGCATTGGACGAAGTAGTGGTTATCGGTTACGGTAGCATGCAGCGTAAGGACGTGACCAGCTCTATTACTACTGTAAAGGCTGACAAACTGAATGTAGGTACTTACACCAGTCCGGCCCAGTTGCTGCAAGGTAAAGTTCCGGGTCTGACCATCACACAGAGCAGCGACCCGAACAGCGAATACTCCTCAATCACGCTGCGTGGTGCTTCTTCACTGCGTGGTGGCGAGGCTATGGAGCCCTATTATGTAGTAGATGGCGTTCCGGGCGTATCTTTGGCTTTGATTGCTCCTGAAGACATCGAAAGCATCGACGTACTGCGCGATGCAACAGCTACTGCCATCTATGGTTCAAAGGCTGCCAATGGTGTGATCATCGTTACTACGAAGAAAGGTAAAGCAGGCAAAGCAAGTGTTACTTACAGTGCTTACATTGCAGCAGATAAGGTGATGAAGAACCTTGATATGATGACTGCAGACGATTTGCGCGCATATGCCAAAGCCAACAATTTCACCATTGATAATGACTTCGGTGCCAATACCGACTGGCAGAAGGAAGTACAGCGCACGGCGTTCACTCACAACCACAACGTATCTATCAGTGGCGGTAGCGAAACAACTTCTTATACAGCCAGCATTAACTACATGGAAAAACAAGGTGTTATTAAGGGTACAGACATGGATCGCCTCATTGGTCGTGCTTTTGTACAGACAAAAGCTCTGAACGACCGTTTGACACTGTCTATGAACTTGAATGCCAGCATCACCAACAATAACTCGGTTGAGACCGGCGGTGACAATACCAGTGTTTACGATGCCATGAATTACTATTCTCCGCTGGTTCCTGTACGTAATGAAGATGGCACTTGGTTCAGATACGAAGGTGTTTCTCAGAACTACAACCCAATGTCTCTGATCTATGAAGATACTTATCACCATCAGACTAAAAAATTGCAGGGAACAGCCAAGGTTGCCTTGGACATTATGAAAGGTCTGCAATGGAACGCAACACTGTCTTATCAGAACGAACAGTTCTTGTGGGATGAATACCACACTTCTCAGTCTCAGTTGACATCAGTCAAGGATAATGGTCAGGCTCACCGCCGCACTACTATGGACACTAAGAAGGTGTTTGAAACTTATTTGAACTATGATAAGATGTTCAACGACATTCACAAACTGAACGTAATGCTCGGTTACTCTTGGGAAGAAACAACCAAGGCCGACGGTTACGGAGTGACAGTCTATGACTTCTACAACGACGTGCTGGGTTACAAGAACCTGGGTATGGCCAACAAGATGGACGGTATGAACGGTGTATGGTCTTCTGCTGAGAACACCTTGCGTATGATTTCATTCTACGGACGTGTTAACTATAGCTTCAACAGCAAGTACCTGTTGCAGGCCACTGTACGTCGCGATGGTTCTTCTGCTTTCGGTGTTAACAACCGCTGGGCCACCTTCCCCTCTTTCTCTGCTGCATGGCGTATTTCTGAAGAAGAGTTTGCCAAAGGTTGGGGCTTTGATGACTTGAAGTTGCGTGCCGGTTACGGTGTCAGCGGTAACTCACTGGGATTTGATCCTTATCTGCCGCGAATGGTTTACGGTGGCACTGGCTGGTTTACTTATGTAGACGCTAACGGCGTTGCCACAGATTACCGTACAATCGGTGCATTGCGTAACTCTAATCCTGATTTGAAATGGGAATCTACTTCCATGTTCAACGTAGGCGTTGACTTCTCTATCTTGGGTGGTCGCTTGGGCGCAACTGTTGAATACTATGTGAAGAAAACATCAGACCTGATTTTGGACTATGAGGTTTCTACCAACAGATACCAGTACAATAGAATGTGGGCCAATGTAGGTGATATTACCAATAAGGGTATTGAAGTAAGCATTAACGCCATCCCCGTTCAGACTAAAAACTTCGAGTGGAGTACTACTCTGAACCTTTCACACAATAAGAATACTGTTGACAAGTTGTCTAACGACACCTACTCTGTAAACTACATCAATAAAGCCAACCCGAACATCGGTGGTTTCTCACAAACTAACTCCGTTCAGCGCATTATGGAGGGTGAACCTATCGGTACATTCTATACATATCACTGGGCCGGTTACAACGAAGACGGTGTTTCTATCTTTGATGACTATGATGCAGAGGGTAATCTCATAGGCACAACGACCAATCCGGGTGAAGAAGACCGTGTGAAAGTAGGTTCTGCACAACCGAAGTTGAACTTGGGCTGGAACAATACACTGACTTACAAGAACTGGACATTGACAGCCTTCTTCCAGGGAACTTTCGGCAACAAGATTCTTAACCTTACTCGTGCACAATACAACAACGTAACCAACATCAAAGTAGGTAAGAACGGATTGAAGGAAATCATGACTAGCCAGAACCCACAGGATGGAGGTGCTCAGGCTCCTTCTGATCGTTACTTGGAAGATGGTAGTTACCTGCGTCTCTCTACGTTGAGTTTGGGTTATAACTTCGGAAAGATAGGCAACTGGATCAATAATCTGAAGTTGACTGCTACCTGCAACAACGTATTCACAATTACCGGTTACTCCGGTACTGACCCCGAAGTAAGTTTGGGCGGTGTAGAACCAGGTATCGACTGGCGTAATTCCTTCTATCCGCGTACTCGTACCTTTATGTTAGGATTGAATGTAAACTTCTAATAAAACAGACCGAATTATGAAAAATATATTTAAGTTATTTATATCTGCCGGATTCTTGGCTGCAGCAGTAACCGGCTGTACAGACCTTGATGTGGAAATTACATCACAATTGACTGAATTTCCTGATTCCGAAATTGCAGCCGAGGCTAAGTTAGCCGATGTTTATTATAAGTTCCGTGGTGCTCTGGGACGTCGTTACAGTGACATGTGTGCACTTTCTAGCGATGAGTTTACCGGTATCTCTTTTGATCAAGATTATTATAACTCCGGTGAGAACTCTCATCCTACACTTCATTCGCTGACACAAGATGATGTATGTTTGGATTGGTATGGCGACCTTCAATCGGGTATTACAAGTTGTAATAAGGCAATTCTTGATTTAGATGGCGAAGACAATCCTGCCGCCGCTCCTGCTCTTGCCATGCGTGCTTTCTATCATTTCATTCTGATGGATGTATGGGGTGATATTCCTATCTTGGACCATCTGCTTGATGACAATGAGGCGATTGATCGCTCACCGCGTCCTGATGTAGCCAAGTTTATTGAGGCAGACTTGCTGAAAGCCCTTCC
This sequence comes from uncultured Bacteroides sp., assembly GCA_902472795.1. Lineage (GTDB taxonomy): Bacteria > Bacteroidota > Bacteroidia > Bacteroidales > Bacteroidaceae > Bacteroides. The sequence continues at coordinate 24,110 of CABROZ010000012.1, forward strand.
TAACTTGACGAAGGATGTCAATGCCGGAACTTACGGTAAACCGACATATTGGATGGCTAAAGCTTTGCTGGCCAAACTGTATATCAATTGGGCTGTTTATTCTTGCGCTGATGTAACTACTTATGATCCCAATACTGTTTCCAATCCGAAGCTGAACGACTGTATCACCATCTGTGACGAAATCATCCAGCAAGGTCCTTTCGACCTCAGCGACGGCTATCGTGAGAAATTCTGGCCTGAAAACGGCTGGAGAATCAAGGATTTCATCTATGCAATGCCCTACGACCGCATCACAGCCCAGGGTATGTGCTACGCACGTTATCGTACGTGGAGACAGATGAACTCTCTGGACGTTTCTATTTACGGTTTTAAACTGAGTGCCTCAGTAGGTGGAAACTTTGCCGTAAATCCCAATGTGGTAGACTTGCTCTCTCTTCCGGGTGACGAGCGCAACCTTTCAATTGTTGGTGGTCCGATTTATTACTTCGACGCTGACCGTAACCTGACTAACGAGCCTGTTCTCTACAATGGCGAACAGCTTGTATTCACCAAGGAAATTACACTTAAAGCCGGTAGTGTACCTGAAGAAATCAATACTGGTAAAGACGTAAACGGCTGGTCACAGGGCTACAAGTCTGTGAAGTGGTTCCCTACTTACGATGATTATGTAAACGGACGTAATCAGAGCAACGACGTGCCTATCTTCCGTTATGCCGACATCATCCTGACCAAGGCAGAAGCCTTGCTGCGTGGCGGTAACGCGACTACAGGCGATACTCCGGCTTCTTTGTTGAACCAGATTCGTTCTTATGTCCACGCTCCTCAGTTTGAAGGTGATCCTACTTTGCAGGATATTCTGGACGAACGTGGTCGTGAGTTCTTCGACGAGAACTGGCGTCGTAACGACTTGATTCGTTTTGGTAAGTTCGAAGATGACTGGGGCTTGAAGCACGTGATTAATCCGAAAGCTAAGACCGAATTGTTCCGTCGTATTTGTCCGTTACATACGAATCAGTTGAATACAAACACCAACTGGAAACAGAACCCTGGATACTAATCACTCGTTATACATTTTTAAGGTAAAAAATAGGCGATTGTTTTATTTAGAGTTTTAAAAATGGAAGCCTTGGGTTGCATCCGTAGTGTTAAGCTGCGGATGCTAACACAAGGCTTTTTTTATGATGGCATTATTCATTCTGCTTTTCCTTATTTCTATCAACGTCGTTTCGTGAATGAAGCAGGTGAAAGAGGATCTGTATCAACCCCCGGATGTTTTTCGGATTCTGTTGTCAGGAAGAAGCTGATTTATGATTAAATTTGCAGACAACGAATGAAAAAGAAAATGCATTCGGACAGGAAAATATCTGAATGGAGACAAGAACTTACGTAAATAAATGGCATAGTTATGAATATTCAACGATTGTTTTGCAGTATGGCATTGGCGTTGTTGTTGGCGCATGTCGCTACTGCTTCATCAAATGTTCGGTCGGTAGAGCGGAAGACTTCTCTGACCGATTACGTTGACCCGCGTATCGGTTCCGAGGGACTGGGACGTGTGTTTATCGGTCCGTCGTGCCCCTTTGGCATGGTGAAGCCGTCGCCCGACTGTACACCTTCTCCCAACAGTGGATGGTTGCCGATGCCCGAACGGGTGGATGGTTTTGCACAGGTGCACGTCAGTGGCACCGGAGGCGGACCGAAGTATGGTAACGTGCTGGTGGTTCCTTTCTGCGGAGCTTTGGACCGCACGCAACATTTCGATTATCGCGAGTACGAGAACATACGCTTGGGTTACTACGACACCCGTTTCAAGCAAAGCGGCATCCGTACGGAGATAACCACCGCCGAGCGGGCTTCGTTCTACCGCTTTACTTATCCCGAGGCTGCGGACAAGGCACTGGCCATCGACGCCGGTTTCTTCTTGGGCGAAAGTCCGGTACCCGATGCGCGCGAGGCTCAGCAGTTTGTTGGCTCGGAGATACAGATACTTTCCGACCGGGAAGTGTGCGGATATACCCGCATTCGTGGCGGATGGAACAACGGGTGCGCCTATACGGTTTACTTTTATGCCGAAACCGACCGTCCCTTCAGCCAATGGGCTACGTGGAAAGGCGACAGCATCACTGCCGACCGCACGCAGTACGATTCGCATCAGAAGACTGGTGCTTTGCTTCGTTTCGAAGGCGATGCCACTACGCTGCAGTTGAAGGTGGGCATCTCTTTCCTGAGTTGTCTGCGTGCCCAGGCCAACGCACACAGCGAGATTCCCCACTGGTCGTTCGACGAGGTGCACCGTCAGCTCTTAGACAAGTGGGAAGCACTGTTCTCGAAAATCGAGATCGACGAGAAAGCTCCCGAAGCACACAAACGGATGTTCTATACCGGATTGTATCATACGATGCTGATGCCTGTAGATCGTACGGGCGAGAACCCGCTTTGGAGCGATCCCGAACCTTATTACGACGACTTTTATGCCATTTGGGATACGTACCGCACTTCGTCGCCCCTGATTACGCTGATCGATCCGAAGCGCGAGTCCGACATTGTCCGTTCGTTAGTGAACATTTACAAACGCGACGGCTACATGCCCGATGCCCGGAGCGGCAACTGCAACGGACGTACACAAGGCGGGTCGAATGCCGAAATCGTCATTGCCGATGCGTTTGTGAAAGGACTGGAAGGCATCGATTACGAACTGGCCCTGCAAGCCATGTTGAAAGATGCTACCGTGGATCCGGGTGCCAACCACGAGGCCGAAGGACGTGGCGGCTTGCGCGAGTATCTGGAGCTGGGTTATGTTCCCTGGGGCATCGATCGTGCCGGAAACCGTACGGTGGAATACAGCTATTGTGACTATGCCATTGCCCTCGTGGCCAAGGGACTGGGAAAGGAAGAACTGTACCAACGCTACCTGAAGCAGAGCGGCAACTGGAAAAACCTGTGGCGCGACGACTACGAACACAGCGGGGCACGGGGCTTCATCATGCCGCGCGGTGCCGATTGCCAGTGGTTGGACAGCCTGCCCTACGGACACAGCCGGGTGATGCAACCCAAGTATGTCTATACGCCAATGACATTTGAAGGACCATGGTACACGCCCTGGTGGAGCATGTTCTTCTACGAGGCTTCTTCGTGGGAATATTCGCTGAGCATACCGCACGACGTACCGGGGCTGATCGAGAAGTGTGGCGGTCCGCAGGCTTTCGAACAGCGGTTGGACACTTTCTTTATCCGCAATTATTATAATGTGAACAACGAACCGTCGTTCCTGACTCCCTGCCTGTATCACTGGTTGGGCAAGCCTTGGCGGAGCAGCGACCGCATCCATACGATTCTGGCAGAAAGCTATAACGACGGTCCTGTAGGTCTGCCGGGCAACGACGATTCGGGTGCCATGTCGTCGTGGCTGGCTTTCCATATGATGGGGCTTTATCCCAATGCCGGTCAGGACTATTACCTGATAAACACACCGTTGCTTCGTACCACTACACTGCATCTGGCGAACGGACACGACTTCCGGATTGTGGCCGACGGCCTTTCGGAAAAGAACCGCTATGTGCAGAGTGCTACCCTGAACGGGGAAGATTATCCGTGGTCGGCATTGCGCCACAAGGACCTGATGGCCGGCGGCACGCTGGTGCTGAAGATGGGAAAGAAGCCTTCGGAGTGGGGCAAGGAGATGTTTAAACCGAATCATTGATTGAAGTTCCGACATATCCTTTTATGCAGAACTTAGATACATAAGAAATATGAAAGCTAAATATTTGATTACTTTGCTCCTGTTGCTGGTTATGGGGGCGGGAGCTGCGGCACAGAGTGCTATACCGGATACGTTGCTGTTTGTCTTCAAGCTGCACGGGCAGACACGCAAATACCAAATGAATTTCACCCAGCGAAAAGATTCTGTTGTGCTGGACTGGCGTATTCTGCGTAACCTGCGCTGGCAGAAAGGTTCATATACGCTGACTCCGGCAGCCATGGAAAGCGGAGAGGTGCTTAGTTTCCTGATGCCCGAGGACGGGAGGAAGGTAGTGCTGTCCGATCGGGAAACGGCCTATCTGATTTCGCGTAAGGCATACCGTCAGTTGAAGGCTAATCGCCGTTTGGCATACAACTGTACCGAATATGAATGGTTGGACAACAACGAACACGTTTCAGGACATGCCTTGCTGCATGTGCGCGACGTTCAGGAAGGGGCGGAGATGTGGATTTGGGATAATCCGGCATTGCCCCTCGTATGGCGTATGAAGGAGAATCCGTTAGAGGTGAACTGGGAAGTGCAGGTATTGAAACGATAAGCGGATGCCGACGAGATGTTGCTGCCGGGTGGAGCAACTTTGGAGTATATGAAAAGGGGGTGTGTCGAAATGAAAAAATATAATCATTATGCAATGTCATCCTGAACGAAGTGAAGGATCTCAGTACATAAATAACTGCTTTCGAGATTCTTCGCTTTGCTCAGAATGACAAAATGTAAGTATGTCTCTATTTTGACACCCTCCCCTTTTCCTGAATGGTTGTTGCCTGCTGTTTCTGTTGGTTGCTGTCGGCTGTGGCATCGGTCCCGGCAGTACCGGCCAGATGCTTTTTAAACCAGTTGACAACCGTATCGATAAGGGCCGGCTGGTACCAGTACAGGTCGCCATGTCCGGCTCCTTCTACTACAATGTAGTCGGGCTTGTTGCCTTTCTCGACCATGGCCTTGTACAGTTGCTCACTCTGAACCGGGGATACTAACGGGTCGGCAGAACCGTGCATGATGAGGAATGGAGGCAGATTGCTTTTGACGTGTCCCATCGGACTGGCATCCAATGCTTTTTTCGGATCGCTCAGGATGCTGCTGCCTGCAAAGTTGAAAAAGGCCGGACCGTGTACCAGCAATGCTTCGGTGACGGCTGGCGAGGCATGTACTTTTTGTATGTCTTCCGAGTAACCTTCACCTATATTCATCAGATTGCTGATGCCGTAGATGGTTGCGGCGGCCTGTACATCGGAAGAAACTTCGGTGAAGTCGCCTGCGTCGAATTGTTTTTCATCGTTGGTCGTTCCTACCATCTGGGCTACATAGCCTCCTGCCGAGTCGCCTATGACTCCGATGCGTTGCGGATCGATGCCAAACTGACCGGCATGGGCACGCAGGTAGCGAACGGCAGATTTGGCATCGATGACAAGTGCCGGAAAGCGGTCGGGGACGGTTCGGTATTCGGCGGCTGCCACTACGAAGCCGGCTTTGGCAAGTGCCATTCGCATTGCGATGAAGCTGTCGTGGTTGGCCGTCATGAAACCTCCTCCCGGGTAAAAGACAATGGCTGGTTTGGGCTGGGGAGTGCGCGGAACGAGCAGCGTCATTCTGAGCTGGCGGTTGGTGGGGAATGTAATTTGTGAATAGATCACATTACTGATAACATCAACGGGTGTTTCGGTGATTTCTACTTTCAGGGTTTGCTTGCCCGGTGCTTCGGCTGTTTGTGCTGAAGCCTGGAAGGTGGTTGGCAGCAATCCGGCAAGCAGGGATGCAAATACATATTTTTTCATGATACGGTTATTTTGATTGTTGAAACATTCAGGGGTATGAAGTTGTCGGATATAAAGGAAAGGGGATGTATCGTTGCAGACACATCCCCTTTCCTCTTACGGGTGTAGCGTAGAGAGTTATTTCTTACGGTTACCGTAACGGCTCATGAACTTATCAACACGACCGGCGGTGTCAACCAACTTGGATTTACCGGTATAGAACGGGTGAGAAGTGCTGGAGATTTCCAGCTTTACCAACGGATAAGTTTCACCTTCGAATTCGATTGTCTCTTTCGTGTTAACTGTAGAACGAGACAGGAACATGTCGCCGTTTGACATATCTTTGAATACTACCGGACGGTAATTTTCAGGATGAATACCTTTTTTCATTTCGCTATTTGCTTTTTTAATTTATTATTCGGTTACTATCTTGGTAATAAATAGTGTAATGGTCTATTTTACTTTTCAGGCTGCAAAGATAGTGCTATTTATTGAATCTGAAAAAAAGTTTGCTGAAAAAATAGGTTTATCCCGTTTTATTTTCTTTTTTTGCAGCCGGATTATAAAGAAGGCGTGGTTGTAGCGGCGCCGGCTGTGTTTCCCTGAACTTATTTCGAAACTTGACTTTATTTGTACGATTATGAAAAAAATGTTCTTTCTGTTGGCGCTCTGTCTCTGCGCGATGATGGCAAAAGCGCAAAACGAGAAGCGCGACTTGTATAGCGTAGCGTTTTACAATCTTGAAAACCTGTTCGATACCATTCACGATGAAGGCAAGAACGATTATGACTTTTTGCCTGATGGAAGCTATCGGTGGAACTCGAAGAAGTACGAAGCCAAGCTGGCGAATATGGCCAAGGTGCTGTCTTCCCTGTCGCGCGACGTAGTGAAGCAGGGACCTGCCTTCATCGGGGTGGCCGAGGTGGAGAACGACCGTGTGCTGACCGACTTGCTGAAGCAGCCTTCTCTTTCTGATTACAAGTTTATCCATTACGAAGGTCCCGACAAGCGGGGAATAGATTGTGCATTGCTGTACGACCCCACGCAGTTTGAAGTGAAGGCGTCGAAGTTAGTGCTGTCGGAGCCTTATCAGGGCGATACGGTGCATCTGACCCGCGGCTTCCTGATCGTGGAAGGCCGCTTGGCCGGTGAGCGTGTCTGCGTCATAGTCAATCACTGGCCCTCGAGGGGAGCCAAGTCGCCGATGCGTGTGCATGCGGCACGGCAGGTGAAGGCACTGGCCGACTCGTTGCGCCACGAACACCGCAGGCTGAAGCTGATAGTGATGGGCGACATGAACGACGACCCGATGGATGAAAGCATGCAGACGCTTGGAGCACGGAAATACAGAGATGAGGTGAAAAAGGCCGATTTCTACAATCCCTGGTGGGAAACATTGGAAGATAAGGGAGTAGGAACGTTGCTGTATCGCGGCAAGTGGAACCTGTTCGACCAGATTGTGCTGTCGAAACCGCTGTTGAAGAAGCGTCGCGGCTTGCGATACGACCATAGCGAGGTGTTTCTGCGCGATTATCTGATACAGCAAGACGGGAAATACAAAGGTTCGCCCTTGCGCACTCATGGCGGACGGACATGGCTGAACGGATATAGCGATCATCTTCCTACCATTATATATTTAAGGAAATAGTCCTTATATATTTGGAGATATAGTCCTTGCATGTTGCGGTCCGGAAGGGCAGCTTGCCGGGATAAAGTTTGCAACGTGGACTTTACAATCTTTTGTTAAAACTCTTCAAACACTTGAAAAATATTTGTTTTTCTTTTGTTCGGGGAGTTTTTTTATTGGGGCAGGTGTCCGCTTTTTGAATGAGAATGTTTACTTTTGCACAGAATTTTGATTCACTAACAATAAACTTTTAAACAAAATGGTTAATTACAAAGATTTAGGCCTTGTGAACACAAGAGATATGTTTGCTCGTGCCATTAAAGGTGGATATGCTATCCCGGCTTTCAACTTCAACAATATGGAGCAATTGCAGGCCATCGTGAAGGCTGCCGTTGAAACAAAATCTCCGGTTATCCTGCAGGTTTCCAAAGGTGCTCGCAACTATGCCAACCAGACATTGCTGCGCTACATGGCTGAAGGTGCTGTAGAATATGCTAAGGAACTGGGTTGCGCTCATCCTGAAATCGTGCTCCACCTGGACCACGGTGACAGCTTCGAACTCTGCAAGTCTTGCATCGACATGGGCTTCTCTTCTGTAATGATCGACGGTTCTCACCTGCCTTACGAAGAGAACGTAGCTTTGACGAAGAAGGTTGTTGACTACGCTCATCAGTTTGACGTAACTGTAGAAGGCGAGCTGGGTGTATTGGCCGGTGTAGAAGATGAAGTTTCTGCTGAGCATCATACTTATACTGACCCTGAAGAGGTTATCGACTTTGCTACTCGCACCGGTTGTGACAGCTTGGCTATCTCTATCGGTACTTCTCACGGTGCTTACAAGTTCAAACCCGAACAATGCCACGTTGATCCGAAGACTGGCCGTCTGGTTCCTCCTCCTTTGGCATTCGAAGTTCTCGATGCTGTTATGGAGAAATTGCCGGGCTTCCCCATCGTGCTGCACGGTTCTTCTTCCGTTCCTCAGGAATATGTTGATATGATCAATCAGTATGGTGGCAAGCTGGAAGCTGCTATCGGTATCCCCGAAGACGAGCTGCGTAAGGCTGCCAAGTCGGCTGTTTGCAAGATCAACATCGACTCAGACTCTCGTCTGGCTATGACTGCTGCTGTCCGCAAGGTATTTGCTGAGAAACCCGCTGAATTCGATCCTCGTAAGTACCTGGGTCCGGCTCGTGACGAAATGGAGAAACTGTACAAGCACAAAATCATCAACGTGCTGGGTTCAGACAACAAGTTGGCTGAATAATTTTTCCACAAGATTATAGAAGAAGGGGATGTGTCCGCACGGGCACATCCCCTTTCTTTGTATGCGGGTAGTTCAGGACGCCGAACTTCCGGC
>CABROZ010000013.1 GCA_902472795.1 uncultured Bacteroides sp.
GAGCGACACTTGCACGGCTCACAAGCCACACTTGTGTGGCTTGTGAGCCGTACAAGTATGCCTTTTTGTGAAAAGGGTTCTACTTTCTCGGTTATTCCAAAATTAATTAGTTATTTTGCACATGCCAAGCGCGGTGTGTGCTATCTGTACGCCCGCTGTGCGGAAGGCAGAGAAATGGAAACGGAAAATGGAACAAGAAAACTTTGACATACGCAGCCAGCAACTGGCCTCGGGCAAGGAAAAGGACTTTGAGAATGCGCTTCGCCCGCTGGACTTTGAAGACTTCAGCGGGCAGGACAAGGTGGTGGACAACCTGCGCATCTTCGTCAAGGCAGCCCGCCTGCGCGGCGAGGCTCTTGACCACGTCCTGCTTCATGGCCCTCCCGGACTGGGAAAAACGACACTTTCGAACATCATCGCCAACGAACTGGGCGTGGGCTTCAAGATTACTTCCGGCCCTGTGCTCGACAAGCCGGGCGACCTGGCCGGCATTCTGACCAGTCTGGAGACTAACGACGTGCTTTTCATCGACGAGATACACCGCCTCAGTCCGGTAGTGGAAGAGTACCTTTACTCGGCCATGGAGGATTATCGCATCGACATCATGATCGACAAGGGTCCTTCGGCACGCAGCATACAGATTGATCTGAATCCCTTTACGCTGGTAGGGGCAACGACGCGCAGCGGTCTGCTGACGGCGCCGCTCCGTGCCCGTTTTGGCATCAACCTGCACCTGGAGTATTACGACGACGACGTGCTGGCCGGCATTATCCGCCGTTCGGCGCAGATTCTGAACGTACCTTGCTCTACCAGAGCCGCGGCCGAAATCGCATCGCGCAGCCGTGGTACGCCCCGTATCGCTAATGCCCTGTTGCGCCGTGTACGCGACTTTGCCCAGGTGAAAGGATCGGGCAGCATCGACACCGAAATTGCCCAGTTTGCCCTCGAAGCCCTGAACATCGACAAGTACGGGCTCGACGAGATAGACAACAAGATTCTGACCACCATCATCGACAAGTTCCGTGGCGGTCCCGTGGGGCTGACTACCATCGCCACCGCATTGGGCGAGGACGCCGGCACCATCGAAGAAGTGTACGAGCCTTTCCTCATCAAAGAAGGTTTCATCAAGCGCACGCCGCGCGGACGCGAGGTGACGGAGCTGGCATACAAACATTTAGGACGAAGTTTGTATAGCAGCGACGGCAGACAGCCGTCTCTGTTTGACTGACGGATTGGCTACAGAAAAATTGTAGAGATGGAAGACCGTATGAACAAACCGGAGTGGCTGCATAAGCGACGGAAGCTTCGCAATGCATTGACACCAGCCGAAGCAACTTTGTGGAGGGTGCTGAAAGAACGGCAGGTCTATGGATTGAAGTTCAGGCGGCAACATAGTGTAGGACCTTATATCCTTGATTTTTATTGTCCGGCATTGAAGCTGGCAATAGAATTGGATGGTGAGTCGCACGCAATGCGTGAAGAGTATGATGAGCAGCGAACAGATTATCTGTTTCGGGTGGCAGGCATTACGGTACTTCGGTTTGAGAATCGTGTGGTGTTTGAAGACCTCGAACGGATTATTGAAGAAATAGGAGAGAAGATAGCTGCCTCCAACACTGAGTGAGAGAGTAACCGAAGGAATATTTCAGTTCAAGAGTATCCTAAACGGTATGTCAAAACAAAGTGATGCTATCTGACTCCCCTCCTTCTGGAAGGAGGGGTGCCCAAAGGGCGGGGTGGTAGGTGAATGCACCTACGTAAGTATCTGCGTAATCATTCAAAGGTTGGACATGCCTACCACCTCCCCCTATCGGGTACTCCTCCTTCCAGAAGGAGGAGAGTTGAAGATACTCTTGTTTTGACATATTCTCCGTGATAAGCTATGTATTGAATTGATAATGAAGAAAGAATAGAAAGAATGGCAAATTTAAAATCGCTTGCAAAAGACACCGCCATTTACGGACTGAGCAGCATCGTAGGGCGTTTCTTGAATTATCTTCTGGTACCGGTGTACACGCTTGCCATGTCGGCCGAATCGGGAGGCTACGGAGTGGTGACAAACATCTATGCGTGGGTGGCGTTGGCACTGGTGCTGCTCACATTCGGCATGGAGACGGGATTCTTCCGCTTCGCCAACAACGGCAAGGACGACCCGATGCGCGTCTATTCCACCACCTTGGTGGGAGTAGGCGGGGTAGCGCTTACATTCCTGGTGCTGGGCTTGTTGTTGCTGCAGCCCATTGCCGGATTGCTGGGCTATGCCGAACATCCCGAATACGTGGGCATGATGATGGCCGTTGTGGCGATGGACGCATTTCAGAGCATTCCTTTCGCCTATCTTCGCTACAAGAAGCGGCCCATCAAGTTTGCCGCGCTGAAGCTGCTGTTCATCTTCCTGAACATTGCGCTCAACCTGGCCTATTACGTGTGGATGAAAGGCAGCGACGTGGGCTATGCCTTCCTGTTCAACCTGATATGTACGTCCACGGTGATGCTTTGCCTGATTCCCGAACTGCGCGGCTTCGGCTACGTGTTCGACCGTGCCCTGATGCGCCGCATGCTTTCCTACAGCATGCCGCTGCTGGTGCTGGGCATTGCGGGCATCCTGAACCAGGTGGCCGACAAGATTATCTTTCCCTACGTCTATCCCGACAAGGCCGAGGCCACCGTACAGCTGGGTATTTATGGAGCGGCCAGCAAGATAGCCATGATTATGGCTATGCTGACACAGGCCTTCCGCTATGCTTACGAGCCGTTCGTCTTCGGCAAGAGCCGTGACAAGGACAACCGTGAGGTCTATGCGCAGGCCATGAAGTTCTTCATCATCTTCACCCTGCTGGCTTTCCTCGCCGTGATGTTCTACCTCGACTTACTGAAGTTCATCATCGGTCGCGACTACTGGGACGGCCTTCGCGTGGTGCCCATTGTGATGGCGGCCGAAATCTTCATGGGCATCTACTTCAACCTTTCTTTCTGGTACAAGCTGATCGACGAGACGCGCTGGGGAGCCTACTTCTCGCTGGCGGGATGCGCGGTGCTGGTGCTGATGAACGTGCTGCTGATTCCGCGCTTCAGCTACATGGCTTGTGCCTGGGCCGGCTTTACGGGCTATGGGGTGGCCATGCTGCTGTCGTACTTCGTGGGACAGAAGAAGTACCCCATCCGCTACGACCTGAAGGCGATAGGCGGTTATGTATTGCTGGCGGCAGTGCTTTACGTGGCGGCGGAATATGTTCCCATTGGTAACGTCTGGCTTCGTCTGGCCTATCGCACCGTGTTGTTGCTGGTGTTTGTGGTCTATGTCGTGAAGAAGGATTTGCCCTTGCGGCAGATTCCGGTGCTGAACCGGTTCTTTAAATGAGTTTGCAGCCGTCGTTGTGCGGCCGGAAAGAAAATATGGAAGAAACATTAAAAACAGGAATTTATGGAAACAACCGACCCCCACAGAAACACGTTTGCCATCAGGGCATTCCTGAAGGAGTATCTTGACTTGCGCAAGGATAAGGACAACGAGCTCGAAACCGTAGAATCCATCCGCAAGGGGGTGGAGTTCAAAGGGGCGAACCTCTGGATATTGATATTTGCCATTTTCATGGCTTCGTTGGGACTGAACGTCAATTCTACGGCCGTGATTATCGGTGCCATGCTCATCTCGCCGCTGATGGGGCCTATCATGGGCGTGGGACTGTCGGTGGGACTGAACGACTTCGAGCTGATGAAGCGTTCGTTGAAGAGCTTCCTCATCACGACAGTGTTCAGCGTGGTGACGGCCACGATTTTCTTTTTGGTCAGCCCGGTGGCCGAGGGCCAGTCGGAATTGCTGGCGCGTACGTCGCCCACCATTTACGACGTTTTCATCGCGCTGATGGGCGGTCTGGCCGGCGTGGTGGCTCTTTCTACCAAGGAGAAGGGCAACGTGATACCGGGTGTGGCCATCGCCACGGCACTGATGCCGCCGCTCTGTACGGCCGGGTACGGCCTGGCTACGGGCAACCTGATTTATTTTCTGGGCGCTTTCTACCTGTATTTCATCAATTCGGTGTTCATCAGTCTGGCCACGTACGTCGGAGTGCGGGTGATGCACTTCCAGCGCAAGGCTTTTGTGGACAAGAAGCGCGAGAAGACGGTGCGTAAGTACATCGTCTGCATTGTGGTGCTGACGATGTGTCCGGCGGTCTATCTGACTGTGGACATCATTCAGGACACCTTCTTCGAGAGCGCAGCCAACAAGTTCATCAACGAGCAGCTGGCCTTCGAGAACACGCAGGTGCTGGACAAGAAGATTGTAAACAAGGGCAAGGAACGCGAAATCCGGGTTGTGCTGATGGGGCAGGAGGTGCCCGAGGCCTCGATTGCCGTGGCGCGCGGCAAGATGAAGGACTATCAGCTGGACGATACGAAACTGGTGGTCATGCAGGGCATGAACAACGAGTCGATGGACATTTCCTCCATCCGTGCCATGGTGATGGAGGACTTCTACAAGAACAGCGAACAGCGCCTGCAGGAGCAGACGCGGAAGATTGCCGAGCTGGAAGGCAACCTGCAGCACTACCGTTCGTTCGATGAATTGGGCAAAAAAATCATTCCCGAACTGAAAGTGCTTTATCCGTCGGTAGAGTCGGTGGCCCTCTCGCATGCCATCGAGACGACTGTCGATTCGCTGCGGACCGATACGGTGACGCTGGCCGTACTGAAGTTTGGCAAACATCCCGACGCACGCGAGAAGAACAAAATAGCCGAATGGCTGAAAGCGCGTACCGGCGCCACGAAGCTGAGGCTAATAACCGAATAGAACGACTAACAAAAAAGAGGGAGAAGAAGAGATATGAAGCTGAGATTGGAATGGATGGCTTTGTGCCTGCTGATGGCACTGACGAGCCGTGCCGACGAAGGCATGTGGATGCTGGGCAATCTGAACCGACAGACCCGGCAAACCATGAAGGACCTGGGGCTGGAATTGTCTGCCAGCCGGTTGTATAACCCCCGCAAACCGTCGCTGAAAGACGCCGTGGTGAGTTTCGGAGGGTTCTGCTCGGGCGTAGTGGTGTCCGAGGACGGGCTGGTGCTGACCAACCATCATTGCGGTTTCAGCAGCGTGCAGCAGCACTCGTCCGTCGAGCACGACTACCTGAAAGACGGCTTTGTGGCCCGTAACCGCAGCGAGGAACTGCCCAATCCGGAGCTCTACGTCCGCTTCCTGCTGCGTACCGAAGACGTCACCAAACGCGTGCTGAAGAACGTCACACCCCGCATGACCGAGGCCGAGCGTTCGGCGGTGGTCGATTCGATGATACTGACAATCAGTTCGGAAGTCTCGGCCAAGGATTCTACGCTGGTGGGCGTGGTCGATGCCTACTACGGCGGCAACGAATTCTGGCTTTCGGTCTATCGCGACTACAACGATGTCCGTCTGGTGTTTGCCCCTCCCTCGTCCATCGGCAAGTTCGGATGGGACAACGACAACTGGATGTGGCCCCGCCACACGGGCGATTTCTGTGTCTTCCGCATCTATGCCGACAAGGACAACCGCCCCGCCGACTATTCGCCCGACAACGTGCCCTATCATCCGCAATACGTGGCACCCATCTCGCTCGACGGCTACAGTGAAGGCTCCTTCTGCATGACGCTGGGCTATCCGGGCAGCACGGAGCGATACCTGTCGTCGTATGGCATCGAGGAGATGGTGCAGACTTCGAACCAGGCACAGATTGACGTGCGTGGCGTGAAGCAGGCCATCTGGAAGCGCGAAATGGACCGCAGCGATGCCATCCGCATCAAGTATGCTTCGAAGTACGACGAGAGTTCCAACTACTGGAAGAACAGCATTGGCATGAATCGTGCCGTCCGCAAGCTGAAGGTATTAGAGAAGAAGCGTGCCATGGAGCAGGAACTGCGCCGCTGGATTCAGCAGACGCCCGACGAGCGGGACGAGCTGCTGCATCTGTTTTCCGACCTGGAACTGGCCTACAAGAGCCGCCGCGAGGTGAACCGGGCGCAGTCGTACTTTGTGGAAGCCTTTCTGAACGGCCCCGAATTGGTGCAGCAGGCGCTCTCCATCCTGAACTTCGACTTCGAGGGCGAACGCGACGTCGTGGTGGCCCACCTGCAGGATATTGTGGAAACGTACAAGAATCTGGATGTCGATATCGACAAGGAAGTATTTACGGCCATGCTGAAGGAATACCGCTCGCAGGTCGATTCCGTTTACCTGCCCGAGGTTTACCACATCATTGCCACGCAATACGGGGGCGATGACCGGGCTTTTGTCGATTCGCTCTATGCCCATACCGAACTGGCCACCCCGCGGGGCCTGAAGCGCTTCCTTGAGCGCGACACGACGTATCAGCTGCTCGACGACCCTGCCATCAGTCTGAGCATCGACCTGATCACGAAAGCTTTCGAACTGAACATGCAGATGCAGGAGCCTTCGGTGCAGATAGATCGAGGCGAACGTCTGCTGAATGCGGCCGTCCGACGCTTCTATGCTTCGCGCAATTTCTATCCCGATGCCAACTTCTCCATGCGCCTGAGCTTCGGTACCGTCTGCGGGTATGCGCCTTTCGACGGGGCACACTACAACTACTACACCACTGCCCGTGGAGTGCTCGAGAAGGTGCGTGCCAACAAGGGCAATCCCGACTTCGAGGTGCAGCCCGAGTTCCTGTCGTTGCTGTCGTCGGGCGACTTCGGCCGATATGCCGACAAGAACGGCGAAATGAAGGTGTGCTTCATCTCGAACAACGACATCACGGGCGGCAACAGCGGCAGTGCCATGTTCAATGCGCGGGGCGAACTCCTCGGCTTGGCCTTCGACGGAAACTGGGAAGCCATGAGCAGCGACATCCTGTACGAACCCGATATGCAACGTTGCATCGGGGTGGACATCCGCTACGTGCTGTTCATCATCGAGAAGTACGGCAAGGCCGGTGAACTGATTCGGGAGCTTAAAATCGGATAAATCTTTTGTTTTTGGCGGTCGGACTGCCGGCCTGTCCGTGCCTTACGGCGGGCGTTGGCGTTGTGTTCCGCCCACTGCACTGTCGTTGTACGCCCGCTGCACTGTCGCTGCACGCCCGTTGCAGTGTTGCTGCACGCAGGTTGCAGCGTTACTGCAAGCCCGTTGCAGCGTCACTGCACGCCTGTTTGCAGTGTCATTGCACGCCTGTTTGCAGCGCTACTGCAACCTTGTTTGCAGTAATTCCGCAACAAGTGTGCGGCGACATGCCTGCCCGTGTCGGACGGACAGAACAGGGGCTTCGGGAAGATGAAGTGGCTGTGCGCCCGGCGTCAGACCACCTGCTGGGTGGGCAGGGGAGCCAGCATTTCGTGCGGGACGGAGGCTTGTATTTCCTTCACCAAGGCATCGCGCAGCGTGTGGCGGATGAAGTCTTTGCCCGTCAGCAGGACAATCCGCCGGGCAGGCGTCGGCACGGCGAAGGGGCGCACTAACTGTCGTTGCGCCTCGCTGAGCTGTAACACGGCCAGTTGGGGGATGAAGGTGGTGCCTTTCCCGCCCTCGACCATGCGCATGAAGGTCTCCATGCTGCCCAGGTGGTAGGCAAGTTGGCTGGCCTGCGCCGCCTTCAGCTGGCAGAAGCGCACCAGCTGGTCGCGGAAGCAGTGGCCTTCGTCGAGCAGCCAGAGCTGTTCGCCGGCGAGGTCGGACGTACGTATCAGCGAACGGCCGAAGAGGTTGCTCTCGCGCGCTACGTAGGCGTAGAACTGTTCGTAGAAGAGGATGGTCTGCTCGTACTCCTCCATGCCAGCCTGATTAGCCACAATGCCTGCGTCGATGCTTCCCTCGCGCAGGGCGCGCTTGATGTCTTCGGTCTTCATCTCCGTCACCCGTATGTCTAATCCGTCGTACTTCTTCATCAGCTGCGGGAAGAAGCGGGGCAGCAGGTAGGGGGCAATGGTGGGCAGGATGCCCAGATTGAACGTTCCTGTGAAGGAGCCTTTGGCCTCTTCGACCATCGCTTTGATGCGGGCGGCCTGCGCAAGCACTTCCCGGGCCTGGGCAAGGATGTGCAGGCCGATGGGAGTGGGGGTTATGGGCTGGCGGCTGCGGGTGTCCAGTTCGTCTTCGAGCTTCTGTATCATGGTGCTCAGCGTGGGCTGTGTCACGCGGCAGTGCTCGGCCGCTTTGGCAAAGTGCCGGTACTGCTCTACGGCGAGGATGTATTCTAATTGTTGCAGGGTCATGGTATCGGTTGCGGGGGTTGGTTGTTACTTCTTTTTCTTTTTCGACGGCTTGGCCCATCCCTCTTCGTCGAAGTCGGGTTCGGGACCTTTCAGGTCGTTGTTGTGCTGGAAGAACTGTTTCCAGTCGTCCTTCTTGCCGCGGGGTTTGGTGTAGCCGCGCTCTTCGCGGCTGGGCTTTTTCTTCTTCTCGGCGGCAGGGCTTCCTGGGCCTTTCCTTTGCCCTTAGCGGCTTCGCGCTTGCCCTTGGAGTCGTCCTTCCGGCTGTTTCTGCGGCCGGCTTCCTTCTCTTCTTCTCCGGCTACTTCCACCACCACTTTCCGACCGTTCCACTTGGCGCGGTTCAGGGCTTTCAGTACGTTGCGGGCTTCTTTCTCCTCGACTTCGAAGAACGAGAACTTGGGCATCAGGTCGATGCGTCCCAGCTCTACACGTCCGCGGGTGTTGCTGTTCAGCAGGCTGATGAGTTCGTTGGGGAAGAAGTTGTCCACCTTGCCCAGATTGATGAAGAGGCGTGTGAAGCCCGGTTCGGCCTGACGGCTGTTGTTTCGTCCGCCTTTTTCGCCCTGTCGCTTGCCGGCTTTTTCGCCTTTGGCGCTGCTGTCGCCGACGATGGAGATTTCGGGCCGGTCGCGATAGTAGTCCAGGAAGCGGTTGAACTCGTGCGACACCATGCGCTTGATGAGGTCTTCCTTCGACAGCCAGTCTAATTTGCGATAGACGTCGGGCATGAACGATTCGATTTCTTCTTCGTTCACCTTCACTTTCTCTAAGTCGTCTATCACCTTGAACAGCTGTTTCTCGCAGATTTGTTTGCCGGTGGGCATTTCGCCGGGCTGGAACTTCTTGCCGATGATGCGCTCTATCTCGCGCATCTTGCCCTTCTCGCGCAGGTTGATGATGGCGATGGAGGTACCCGTTTTTCCGGCGCGTCCGGTACGTCCGCTGCGGTGGGTGTAGCTTTCGGTGTCGTCGGGCAGGCCGTAGTTGATGACGTGTGTCAGGTCGTCCACGTCTAATCCGCGTGCGGCCACGTCGGTGGCTACCAGCAGTTGCAGGTTGCGGATGCGGAACTTCTGCATCACGGCGTCGCGTTGTGCCTGCGACAGTTCGCCATGCAGCGAGTCGGCGTTGTAGCCTTCCTGCATCAGCTTGTCGGCTATTTCCTGCGTCTCCTTGCGGGTGCGGCAGAAGATGATGCCGTATATCTGCGGATAGTAATCGACAATGCGTTTCAGGGTCTCGTATTTGTCCTTGGCATGCACCACGTAAACGATGTGTTTCACGTTGGCGGTGCCTTCGTTTTTGCGTCCGATGGTGATTTCTTTGGCGTTGCGCAGGTAGTTCTTGGCGATGCGGGCAATCTCGGGACTCATGGTAGCCGAGAAGAGCAGCGTGTTGCGTTCCTGCGGCACGTCGGCCAGGATGGCGTTGATGCTGTCGGTGAAGCCCATGTTGAGCATTTCGTCGGCTTCGTCCATGACGACGTTCTGTATGGTGGCCAGCGATACGGTTTTGCGCTCCATCAGGTCAATCAGTCGTCCGGGTGTGGCCACAATGATGTGCACTCCCTGCTTCAGGGCGCGTATCTGGCTTTCGATGGACGAGCCGCCATAGACGGGCAGCACGCGCAGGCCTTCGATGTATTTGCTGTAGTCGGTCAGGTCGCCTGCAATCTGCAGGCACAGTTCGCGTGTGGGGCATAGGATGAGCGACTGTGGGATGCGTCGTGTCACATCGACCTTCTGTATCAGCGGCAGGCCGAAAGCGGCCGTTTTGCCCGTTCCGGTCTGCGCCAGGGCCACGACGTCGTTGTTTTCTCCTAAGAGGTAAGGAATCACTTCTTCTTGTACCGGCATGGGATTCTCATATCCCATCTCTTCGATGGCGCGGCGTATCTCCGGCGACACACCGAGCTCTTCAAATGTCTTCATTCAATAATCCTGTATAAAAATTCGGCGCAAAGATAAGGCTTTTAGGCGAAGAATGCGGCATGATGAGGCTGATTTGTAGCCCGATGCGCGGCAAATCGAGTGTGCCGGTTCACTTTTTTACCAAAAGAATGCTTTGCAGTTTCTTTATCTCTTCCTTGGTCAGTCCGATGCCTTTCTTCAGGTAGGTATCTACGTCGCCGTACCGTTTCTCTATCTCGTCCTTGGCGGCGTTCAGGAAGTTCTCGCGGGCCGAGTAGATGGCAGTGATGGCCTCCTGCGAACGTACAGGCAGGTCGTAGGCGTATTGCGTGGCAGAAGGAATGTTGAAGAAGTAGTTGCTGAGGCGGTAGTCTTCCATGATGATGTCGTCGTCCACCCCCAAAGCGTTCAGGATAAGAGCGGCGGCAATGCCGGTACGTCCCTTGCCCGACGAGCATTGGATGACTGCCGGGTAGTTGTCCTTGTCCAGCAGGATGTCGAACATCTGGCGGAATTCATGCATGTACTTGCTTACTACTTCGCGATTGGCTTGTTCTACTATTTGTTGTACGGAGTCGTTTCTGAGCTGATGTTTTTCCACTTCGGCCAGTACCAGCTCGAGGTCGTTCACCGGGATGGGTATATGTACTAATTTGAAGTTCTTCTGTAAGCTTGTCTGCGGACCTGTTTCCGATTGGCTTCGCAGGTCGATGATAGTCTTGATGCCGATGTTCTTCAGTTTCCTGACGGCAAAACAGTCCAGGCTGTCTATCCGTGCCGAGCGGTAAATCATTCCCCAGCGGACCCGTTTCTTCGTGCTGTACGAAGCATATCCTCCCAAATCGCGGAAGTTCTGTACACCGGGGATGTTGACGTTGCGGGCGGCAATTCTGACCCGATATTTGTCGTTGAATACCAAGGTGTAGTAGTAACGCCGTGAAGGATCGCTGTTGACAAGGGTTGTGGTCTGGTCGGCAATGTTGGCGGTGGCAATGGGATTGCTTTCGGGACTGGCTTCGGGATCGGTCGAAGCATAGACTTTGACGTTCCCTTCGATGCTGGGAACCGTTTCCCATTTCACGATGCAATTGCCCACGTTATTTTCTTCGCATACGGCGGATATGTGAGGCGTCAGACCGCTGCACGAGGGCAACAGTACAGACAAAGTAAGACAAATCAAAAGGTTCCTGTACATAAATTGTATTGTCTCTAAGCGTTTCCACAAATATATGTAATTTCGTTGCAGACGATACTCGCCGGTTAGCTGATTTAGATTTCTTTTTTGAACTTTAAGCAAATGACGGGAGAGCGTAAAGAGTTTGATGAGGTCGGCAAGTCGGTTTGCCATGCGGTCGGTTCACTTGCTGATGGTTGGCGGCCAGCCGCGGAGGTGACAGATAAAAAACAATCCTTGAAACAGAATGAACTTCTGAATCAAGGATCACTAAACTGTTAATGTATAATCTCTGCAATTTATTAAATAACCGGATGAGGATAGGCAGATTACCATTCAAGCCAGAAGTAATCTGGAGTACGCAAAGTATCCCATAGTGTAATACCGACATCACGATTACATGAAATGACAATACTGGGTATATTGTCGATCCGATATCGGAATGTGCTATCTATAGTTCTTTCCCCGCAAAATAACACCGTGTCTAAAGATGTGACACGTATTTTTATTTCAATGCTGTCATATCCTTTCTTGTTAAAACCGGCTACTTCCATTCCAAGCCAGTCATCATAATATATCAGTTTTTGATCATCCGACATGTTTACATACAGACCGTCAAAAACAAGTGTGTCGTTTATCCAGCACTGGATGGAGTCTTTGCCGGTACGTTCTTTATAACCTGTAAATACTCGAACGATGAAATCATTTGGGGGAATAGAACGGTCCAAGCATCCCGCAAGCAAAGCAAGCAGACTTAGAAAAATAAATATACGTGTTTTCATCTTATTCCCAATTTAAGTTTCGTATGTAATACTTTCTTGGAAGTTAAGAAGTTACAGAAGTTATCACTCCGCTTTTCTTTGTTATAAGTTAAAGCCGATAGTCTTGCAAAGGGGGAAATTGGCAGTAACGAGTCTATTAGTTTTTAATTCCTAAGCCCGCCTTAGTGGGCGATAACTTCTTCTAACTCCTTTAACTCCTGCAAGTTTGACTTCGTCGATTTTTAATTCGCGCTTACAAAACTTGATCTACTTATTTATTCATTATTTCATTTTTAATTATTTGTTTCCAATCTGATATATGTCGGTTCAACTTGTTATGGATATAGTTATCCCGAATGGCTCAAATTTGGGAATGAACCAGCTGAGTTGCCTTGAGGTAATTTCCTTCTACTTTCTGAATAACTTTTTTCTATGTCATCAAATAGAGTAAGGTATTTGGCTTCTGTCAGTAGCAACTTCTACACACCGTTTTATAGATCACGTTGCCAAGAGGAAGTTTCATGTTTTTTTAATATCGTGTGGCATTCTACAAAGAATCGTTATAATGCCGCAGGGAATACTCTGTGAAACTCGGTGTCCCCTGTTGTGCAAGCCGCTTTTTCGGGGCGCGGAGTCACATAGTTCTCCGCTGCCCTTCGGCAAACTCCTTCGAAACCGAGTTGCTGAAACTACGGCACACGTCGGCGGCAAACTCGATGCCGCACCGGATGATTTTGTCCCACGTGGCTTCGTCCACCGTGGCAAGGTCGTCGTAGCGCACGTTGTACTTCAGCAGGCCGAAGATGATGCCTGCGTTGAAGTTGTCGCCCGCGCCGATGGTGCTGACTGCCTCAATCGGGGGGATGGGGTAGTTCTTGGAACAGGTGGCCGTGCGCAGCGATACCTGCTGTGCGCCCCCCGTGCAGAGGAAGTTGCGGCAGTAGAACTTCACCTTGTCGCGGTAGATCTTGTCGGCGTCCTTCAGGCCCCACATGTAGAAGAAATCTTCCTGCGAGCCGCGTACGATGTCGGCATACTCTAAGTTCTCGATGATGGTGGGAGCCAGCTTGATGGCCTCTTCCTTGTGCGAGGAGCGGAAGTTGGGGTCGTAATAGACGATGGCGTGCATGTCGTGCGCGCGTTCCAGCAGTTCCACTACCTTGTCGCGCAAGACGGGGTTCAGGGCGTAGTACGAGCCTATCATCACGATGTCGTCTTCCTGAATCTGCGGATACTCCACGTCGAGTCGCTGTTTGGGGTAGTCCTTGTAGAAGATGTATTCGGCATCGCTGTGTTCGTTGAGGAAAGCGAGCGATACGGGCGACTTCCCGTCGGGGAAGACGTTGACGTGGTCGGTAGGGATGTTGTTGTCGCGCATGAAGCGGAGGATGATGTCGCCTACATGGTCGTTGCCCGTCTCGCTGATGAAACAGATGGGCACGCCGGCACGTCCCAAAGAGACGATGCCGTTGAATACGGAACCGCCGGGCACGGCCGCTGTGGGCTGTCCGTTGCGGAAAATGATGTCGAGGATGGTCTCGCCGATACCTATTACTTTACGCATAATGATCTTGATTTTTCTCCGAGATATCCGCCGTGGTGGCGTTTGGAATAGTCTTCAATGGTGAATCCGGTCAGTTTCATGGTCTGCACCACCAGGATGTCGCCGATGACGGTCATGACGGTGGTCGAGGTCGTAGGCGTCATGCCCAGAGCGCATACTTCCTTGGGGCTGCCGGTACTGAGGCAGACGGTGGCTTCGCGTGCCAGGGGGCTGTCGGGGTTGCCGGTGATAACGATAAACTTCAGGTTAGGGTCTAAGTTATGGGCCAGTTGGGTGAGCTCTACAATCTCGCGCGTCTTTCCGGAATTGGAAATGAGCAGCAGCAGGTCGTTTTCCTGCAGGATGCCCAAGTCGCCGTGTTGGGCTTCGCTGGGATGCAGGAAGACGGCAGGTATGCCTGTCGAGCAGAAGGTAGTGGCAATGTTCATGGCAATCTGTCCTGCCTTTCCCATGCCCGAGGTCACCAGTTTGCCCTTGCGGCGATGTACGTGCTCCACGATGAGCGACACGGCTTTTTCGTAAGCGTCCGTCACAGGGATGTTCAGCACGGCCTGTGCTTCTTTCTGCAAAAGCTCTTGAATGGATGCTATCATTTCTTTCGGTTTTGGTTATCTGGTTTTGCAAATATCTATAATTTCCCATAAACCGCAATAAGTTTTATTGTATTTTTGCGCCAGCAATCAGTTTGAAACGTCAGAATGGAGCATTTGAACGAAACCAACGGGAAATATAGCACCTATACACTGGCCAACGGCCTGCGCATCATTCACGAGCCGCTGGCCTCGCGGGTGGCTTATTGTGGATTTGCCGTCGATGCCGGCACGCGCGACGAGATGCCCGACGAGCAGGGCATGGCCCACTTTGTGGAGCACCTCATCTTCAAGGGCACCCACAAGCGGCGGGCCTGGCACATCCTGAACCGTATGGAGAACGTGGGCGGCGACCTCAATGCCTACACTAACAAGGAAGAGACGGTGATCTACTCGGCCTTCCTGGTCGAGCACTTCAGCCGGGCTTTCGAACTGCTGGCCGATATTGTCTTTCACTCCACTTTTCCGCAGCACGAGATTGAAAAGGAGACAGAGGTGATTATCGACGAGATACAGTCGTACGAGGACAATCCTGCCGAGTTGATCTTCGACGATTTCGAAGACCTCATCTTCCGTGGCCATCCGCTGGGGCGCAACATCTTAGGCAACCCCGAACAGCTCCGTACCTTCCGCACCGAGAATGCCGTGGCCTTTACCCGCCGTTACTACCGGCCGGAGAATGCTGTCTTCTTTGTATTGGGCGATGTCGATTTCCGCCGGGTTGTCCGCTTGGCCGAGAAGTTGGTGGGCGACGTGGCAGGGGGGACGGTTGCCGATACCCTTTCCGGAAACCGACGGATGCCTCCTTTGCCTTATGTGCCCGACCGTCTGGTGGTGAAAAAAGGCACGAACCAGGCACACGTGATGATAGGTGCCCGTGGCTACAATGCCTACGACGAGAAACGTACGGCCCTGTATTTGCTGAACAACCTGCTGGGCGGCCCCGGCATGAACAGCCGCCTGAACGTGGCGTTGCGAGAGCGTCGCGGGCTGGTATATAACGTCGAGTCCAATCTGACAGCTTATACCGACACCGGCACCTTCTGCATCTACTTCGGTTGCGACCCCGACGACGTGGACCTTTGCATGCGTCTGGTGTATAAAGAGCTGAAGCGCTTGCGCGACACCCGTCTGACGGCTTCGCAACTGGCAGCCGCGCAGAAGCAGCTGATAGGCCAGATAGGCGTGGCGTCGGACAACAACGAGAACAATGCCTTGGGCATGGCCAAGACTTTCCTTCACTACAATCGCTACGAGTCGCAAGAAGCCATTTGCCGCCGCATCAGCGGGCTTACTTCCGACCGTCTGCTCGAAGTGGCCAACGAGATGCTGGGCGAGGATTATCTGTCGGAACTGGTTTATCTGTAATTTTACTTCATTCAAGTTTCGCAAATGCAAAACTTGCAGGAGTGAAAGGCCAACAGACCTGTTATGGCTAATTGCTATTTTGCAATGGCTATCGGCTATAACTTCCTTCCCCAAAAATACGAAATCCGAAACATGAATAAACTAAAAGCCTGCGTATTTTGTTTATAATGTTATAATGGTTTAACTAAAAAGAAAGAGTATGAAAAGAATTGCATTATTTCTGTTTGTGGTGATGGTGGCTTTGGCTGCGAAATCGCAAGTTTATGTAGGTGGAAATATCAGTCTGTGGCATAACGACGATGCCGATGCTACAAGTTTTACGTTGGCTCCTGAGGTGGGTTATGAGTTCTCCGACCGTTGGTCGGTGGGTGCCCAGTTGATTCTGTCGCATTCCAAATACAAGATGAGTGAGCATGAGAAGTCCAAATGGACGGGTTTTGCCTTTGCGCCGTATGCGCGTTATTCTTTTTTTGAGAACAAAGCAGTCCGTTTCTTCGTGGACGGTTGTCTCGGTGTGTCGTCGCAGAAGTATAAGGGAGGTGATTCAGAAGCCGGTTTTGAACTGGGACTGAAACCCGGTCTGGCTTTAAAGGTGACCAATCATTTTGACCTGATTGCTCGATATGGTTTCCTGGGTTATCGGGATGATTACATGCTGGACACTTCCGATGGTTATGGTTTCAACTTCAGCAGCGAAGACCTTTCGATAGGTTTCCTTTATACCTTCTGACAGGAAGCCGTTTTTATCCTTTGATATAAGTTGACAGGCTGTTTTCGGGTTGACGCGATGGTGTCCCCCGAAGGCAGCCTGTATGTTTTTGTCTGTCAGGCGCCTCATGCTGAATTCGCATCCGCAATATTGCTGGTTGTAGAAGTCGTATTCGCGCAGCAGCTGGTTGCGGCGTTCCTGCAGGCCGCCCTTCCGCCAGTTCTGTTCCCAGAAGATGGTACCGGGATAGCGTGCGGCGGCACGTCGTCCGGCCTCATTGATTTGCTCTAAGCTCTTCCAGCGCGACGAGGCAAGGGTAGTGGTGAACAGAGTGAAGCCG
Organism: uncultured Bacteroides sp.; assembly: GCA_902472795.1. Classification (GTDB taxonomy): domain Bacteria; phylum Bacteroidota; class Bacteroidia; order Bacteroidales; family Bacteroidaceae; genus Bacteroides. The sequence continues at coordinate 16,619 of CABROZ010000013.1, forward strand.
TGCGAGGCGGCATAGCGTGCCGTTTCGGTGAGGCGCAGGGTGAAGCAGCGCAGGCAGCGTGCACCGCGTTCGGGCTCGTCCTCTAATCCCTGCATCAGGCTTTTCCAGTGCTCGTAGTCATAGTCGGCATCGACAAAGTCGAGCCCTTGTGCTGTGACGAAGCGTATGGCTTCGTTCTTGCGCACTTCGTATTCTTCCCGGGGATAGATGTTGGGATTGCAGTAGAATACGGTAGGACGTATGCCGTTGGCCAGCATGCACTCGATGATGGCCGACGAGCAGGGGGCGCAGCAGGAGTGCAGCAGCACTCGGCTTTCGCCGTTGGGGGGGAGGAGTTGGAGCATAAGTGTGAATAAAGTTTTGCGGATTTCGTGCTGGCAAATATAGTTAAAATCAAATTACTTCAACTCTTCCAACAGTTTTTTTCTGTCTTTAGATGAGCTTGCATAATACAGTTCGGCAAACTCTTGCATTTTGCCGAGTTTTTCTGCCAGTGTCTGGGTTGAAGCCTGTAGATTTCTGACGGCCGATTCGTATTGTGGTGGTGCTTCCTGCACATTGCTTAACAGGCTGTCGGCCCGGTTTGCCAGTAGCAGTGCGTCATGCAGCCATCCTTTGACGGTCTCCTCGTTTTTTTCTGTTCTGAACTTTTGTCGTCTGAGACGAATAAATTCGTTGTGAAGGTCGGTGCTTTGATTGTAAAGCTTCATGGCTTTCAGATAGATTTCATAGACTTGTTTTTGTTTATAGACATTAATATTGGACTGTGTTAATTGCAGGTAGTAATCTACCAGGGGATTGGCTGTTCCGTTGTGTCGGGCGCGTAGATATGAAGATGTGAGTTGCTGGATGCGTGGTTGTTGGACATATACCAGGATGGAGTCGTTGAAGTCATATTTGTTTTTGGCAGTATGCGGTGGATTGTATGTGTTTTTATCGAATTCGTCGTATGTACAGGGTGAAGGCAGGAGTTGCCAAATAGGGTCATAGGGCATGTGTGTACGGATCATCTTCTCCGGGCTTACCTGGCAGTATTTCATCGTTGGGCGGTGGACAAACTGGTAATTGTTCGTGACGTATCCCATTCCGAATGTTGGGTCATAGAAGAACCATTGCCCGTCAACTTTGGCTGCACACCATTCGTGAGGGGTGGGTAACAGAGTGCCGTTGCTTTTGTTGTATCCGCTGACAACGAATGCCGGGATGCCTACGTTTTCGGCTAAAGTGCGGAAAAGTAGTGCAAACTGTTTGCAAATTCCTTTTCGGCTTTGCAGTGTACGTTGCAAATCCCGTTCTTCGCTATAGACTTCGTTACGCGAAGTGAAGGTGGTGTAAACGTTGTATGTCAGGTTATTGGTAATCCAGGCATAGATGGTTTCGGCTTTCTGTCTGTCAGTGTCGAAATGAGCATCAATGTACCAGGAGAGCGAATCGACAGAATGGGTATAGGCTTCGGGAATATTGTCCGAAGCTGTCGGGCGAGCCTGATTCTGCGAGAAACAGTATGAAACATTGCATGTAGTGGCAATGATGGCCAACAGGCAGTATGTTATTCTTTTCATGGCAGTATTGTTTAAATTTTGGGACGGTTATAGATCTGGAACCATATGATGCCGTAGCCAATGTATTTCTGAAGCGATTCCAGTTCTCGTGTTTTGAAGTTGAGGCGTTTTCCTTGACCTCTGTTCAGGATGGTTACCATTTGTCCGTCTTTCAAGATTAGCATATAAGCTCTTTCGGGCATGAATATTTTTTTTAGTGGACCGTACATTATTCGTCCGTCCTCTTTCATGGCGTTGAGGTAGAGCATGACGCTTTCGTAAGTGTCCAATGAGAGGAGGTCGTTGATGATATTGAGATGTCCCTCAGGTATGCTGTCCATCAATTGTTTTGTTGGAGATTCTGAGATGTTGGTCGAGGAAGCTTGCATTGAGTTGCTTGTTTCGGCATTTGTCTGTTGGTTCTCAGCAGGAGTATATGCCTTCTGATGTTTGGAGCCGGACATGGAAAGCATTTCCATGACTAATGCTGCTGTGCTGGCATCTACATTGAATGTGCTTTCGGTTGGCATATTGGGATCTACGGATGGTAGTGCAGCACTATCCCGGTCTGTTGTTAGGATGTTGGGCGGTAACGTAGCAGGTACCGGCAGCGAGTCTTTTTCACTTTCAACAGTTACTGTTGCAATGGCTGCTTGTGGCGTGGTGACAGTTGGTTGCTCCGTGTTTTTATCATTTGCCTGAGCTGGTTGGATAATGGTTATCAGTTTGTCCTTGGGTATATATGCAAAAACTTTGAATAGATTTCCATGATTATATTCCAGTACTTGCTGCTGGTTATCAATAACGTTCAGCTTCTTCTTTATGACCTCTTTCTGTTGATTATTTTCGGCCATGAGGCTGACGGCGCAGGTTTTTAATTTGTCGATAGCTACTTGTCTGGCGGCAGTAAGATTGTCCAAACTGCTGGCTTCGGCATATATGTACTTTTCGCTCAGCTTGATGTCGCGTATTTTTTTCTTGATGTCTTCGTCGGGTGTGTTTTGGGCAAAGGTAGTACTGGCAAATGCCAGTAACAGGATGTATATAAACTTATTCATGTTTTGATTGTTTTGAGGGTTATTTGATGTCGAAATCTTCGCAAGTAAATATTTCCTCTTCCGGAAGTTTGGTGTTGGCATTGAGCATCTCGGGTTGCCAAGTGCGTACGTGGATTTGTGGCATTTCGGGGTTGGTAAAATCCCATAGCAGGAACAGGTAACCGATATCGCTATAGTTGTCGGATGAATACCCTTGCTTCAGGGTTACTCCATAGAACTTCTCTTTTGACGGGTGCCTCATCACTTTGATATCATCGAAGATGACATGGATACGTTTGTTGTTGCGGAATATCCGTGACAGGTTGGAAAGATATTCTTTTTTGTTCTGGCGTGAGTAGATGATTTTTTCTGATGGAGCAAAGTTGTTGATGTCAGACGGAGCCGATTTAATGACTTTTCCGGTAATGATAAGTGCATCATCACTGTAGATTTGTTGTAGGAAAGGAATGTCTTTCGTGTTGTAGGCTGTACGGAATTGCTCTACGTAGTCCAGTATCATCTGTCGGTAGCGCAGATCAGTCACGTCGTATCCTTTCTTCAGAACTTTTATGTAAAGATTGTTGGCGAGTGCAAGGTTGAAATCAATAATATCACCTTTAGCATTAAATCCGATAACGGCTTCCTGGTATTCTTCTTCTCCATCAGCGTTTTTCAAGTAAATAGGAATATTGCGTACCTGATAATTGCGGTCGGCTGTCTTGAGGCAGTTTTGGATAACTTCTGTGTCGCCGCAACGGAATGGAGTGTTTTTCCATAGTTCGTTCAGTTTCTTTTGGGCATATTCGTTAATGCTTATATTCGTGAAGTCGAGTTCAAGCATATCAGCGTTGGCCACATTACACTGCGTCAGCAGTTTGGTGATGTTCTGCTGTACATTTTCTTTTTGTACTCCATCCGGACAGTCGGTTACGATCATTTCTGTCATATACTGTGCGTGGACTCCGCACGCCATTACGAGGAGGATTGCGGTCAGTAGGTTTTTCTTAATAAAATTTTTTTTCATATTCATATCTTTATTTGTTTTTCTTGTCTGAATATAAATTGGCAATGTTGTGTGTGGGTACGTATGCGTAAAGTTCAATATTCATCTTGTAGTGCTTGGGATATTGCAGAATACGTAAGTCTGTATCGAAATAGAGCAGATGATTGTATCCCATGGATCGATTCAGCATGATGACCATGCCTTTTGCATGTCCTTTTTCGATGGACTCTATTCCTACAAAGATTTCGCAACCGTTTTGCCGGCCAAAGTTCAAAAGCTGATTTAGGGAAACGGTGAATTCTTCTTTTCTCAGGCCGTATTTTCGTTGTACGACTGTAGCAGTGATTTCTTGGCCTGTTTCGAGTGTAAAGAGGTTACGGATGGACATTTCGGGCTGGTTGATGTCACACAGGGGGACGTATTGTTGGCCTTCTTTGCGATAATATCTGTTAGAGTTCATGCTTTCGACAGCATATGTTTCGCCTTCGCTAACCAGGCACGAGTTGTCGATGGACGTAAGCGTTTCGGCTACTTCTGCTGTTAGTTGCTCCAGCTTGCACGGTTGTTCCTTAAACAGGCTGAGTCTTGGGTAAAACAGGTCTTCAATTTCAGCTTTGTTCATTCCCCAAAGCAGTTCGTACTGGATAGGAAAGCGCAGGAACAGTAGAATATTACCTTCATTGTTCCATGTCATGGTGTAGCAGGTGTTGTCTGTCGTGACAAACAGCGACGGGCAGTTGATAAGGCTGGGTAGTATGCCAGACAGGTTGTCTTTGCCAACGTTTCTTGTCTTGTCGTTTCCGATATATAGTGTCACTTTGTCTTCTTTGAGTTTCTTTTGTAACTCGGCATCGTTTTCGGTCAGGCAAAGTTCCAGCAGGTAACGTTCAGCAAAATGGTAGGTGGGTGAGGGGTTACTTTCTATCAACTGTCGGCTAAAAAGTTTGAAGCCTATGTGGCAGATTTGATTCATGCTGTTGCGTTGGATGATTAGCGAACAGCCGGAGACGTTGCCTGGAAGCGCAGCCGTACAGTCTATCCCATAGCGTTCCTTGAGCAGGCATGAGATTTCTTGTAGCTTTTTGCTTTGAAAGTTGCCGTACATATCCTGTGCTCCAATTTTGCCGGATAGACAAAGTTGGAGCACAAGGAATATACTGAAAGTTAAGTACAAAGCTGACCGCTGTTTCATGTGTTCAACAGATTACAGATCATTTTTCTGTGGTATTTTGCCTACTGCCTTTTGAGCAGAACGTGTGGCGGCATCATCGCTACTTAGAGGAAAGTAGGTTTTGGTAGCCGTATTCGTTTTGATATAACACTCGAAAGAACGGATATTGCGGTCGGAAACAAAAACGCTACCTGCCGGGTAGATGTTTTCGTATGGGTCTGTCCATTGTTTTTCGTTCAGGCTCAAATAATCGGCGCGTTCTTCGATGGGATTGTAATTGGGGTATAGCGTATATTGAGGGCCTGCCGACGGAGTTGGTTCTGTCGTTACGTTAAAGGTAACATTCTCACTCATAAACAATACTTCAGTGTCGATATTGTACTCTGGCAGATAGTTCTTGTTGTAAGGCATTGCGATGATGTACGCTTTATCCTTTTCTGGCCAAGTGACATCTTTGAATCCGGTAGCTGTCAGTTCGCGAAGCCAGAATGGGTAAGCATCTTTTCCAGAATCAAATGGAGCCAATTCCTTAGAAAAATCTCCGTTGATTTTGGCTTTTATAGAGCTTGGAGTAAAGGGCAGAGAGATAGATTGCCAGCGGGCTGCCTTTCCCGTGCCGGTTTCGACGTTTGAGCCATATTCAAATGCCTTGGAACTGAAGTCGCGTACAAAAGTTACCTTGGTGGCAATGAAGGGCTGCGGGCAATGGAATTTGCCGTTCCCGGTCAGGATGATATTGTCTGTCCGGTTATTGATAATGAAGTTGATGTTACCTTTATTGGCAACACCTGCTGGAGCATATATCAGCATATTGCTGTCATCGCTTCTCAATATTGGTACTTCGCATTGTGTGGACTGCCAAAAGACAGAAGTCAGGCTTGCGCAACCGTTGACCATGTTCTCTCCGCCTTTAATGAGGGAAGCGGGAATCTCCAATGTTTCCAGTCCTGTATATGCAAAGGCATTATTGTCTATTGTTCTTATATTTGCGGGCAGTTGAACATTTTTGAATGATGTACAACCGTAAAATGCGGATTCACCAATGCTGGTCAAGCTTTCAGGGAGGCTAACTGTTTCCAATGCGCTACAGTTCTGAACGAATTCTTGTGGGATCTTTGTAACACCTTCTGCAAGCTGGATACTTTTCAGGCTCTTACATCCGGAAAGCATTCCTTGGGCATTCGGGAGGTTGTAAGGAACCGTGTATTCTGTAATGCCTGTATTGGCAAATGCATATTTATCGATACTTTCTAAGCTTTCTGGCAGAACGAGCGAAGTGATAGCTGTACAACCGTCGAAAGCTTCTAATCCAATTTTTTTCAAAGAGTTAGGAAATACAGGCTTAAGATTTTCACACCATTTAAATGCCTCGGAACCTATTTCAATTAAGGTTTCGGGTAAAATAAGCTCTTCAAGAGCATGGCAAGCAACGAAGGCACCCTTATTAATGTGAGTTACACTGGGCATATCAATACGTTTTAGAGCATAGCAGGAGTGAAACATTCCCTCTGAGATAGTTTGCCTGTTTTTAGGAAGTCGTGCATATTCCAGGCTATGGCAATCTCTGAATGCCCATAAATCAATGGAAGTCACATTATCCGGTATGATAATTGATTTGAGGTTTTCGCAATGGTCAAAAGCCCGGAAAGCAATGGCGGTCACATTGTCGGGTATTGTAACGGCTGTGATTGAGGTGAATGCTAATGCGGCATAACCTATCTTGGTGATGGATTTGGGTAAGGATATTCCCGCTTTACTTTTGAACTCACTAAGTCCGGTAAATTCTTGGGTCTGATTATCGTTTTTGTCAATGAGTATCACTCCTTCAATGTTCAATGAATCCAAGTTTTCTATCAGGCCAATGGCTTTCAGGTCTGTCTCATTGAGGGGACCGGATATGTATAAATCGGTGACAGTTTCCCGGTTGCCTTTTGCAGTCAGGATAGAGTCCAGCTTTCCTGCTCCGGTTTCTGTTGTGTTGATTTCCCAAATTACTTTGTTGTTCTCGCTTCGCGAGATTGCAGGTCCGTCCAATGGGCTGTTTAAGTATTCTTCTTGCTGGCAAGAAGTGAATCCGAAAAGAGTTGCAAAAACAACTCCGATTATTTGGATGTATAAATTGTTCTTCTTCATAACGTAGGGTGTTTAGGGTTGGTCAGGTGAGGGTTGGTCGTCCTTATCGGGGATGTATTTAGTGAGTACGCTACAGCTGTTGCTGAAGTGAATCCCTTCATCGTTCACGGCATAAGCATAAACGTAATAAGTCGTTTTAGGCTTCATTTGGGTAAATGTATGGCTAAATCTGTATTGGTCATCCGGAGCTATCGCAATTTTTTGTGCAATGTTTTCTGGACTAGTTTGAGGATCGGTCGTCCATACAAAGCCCGTTTCTGTGATGTCGGTATTGCCGGTGTCGGTGATACGTGAGCTGACGGTGAAAGAGTTTTGCGTGACGTTGGCCATGGTGGGCGTAGAGAATTTCACTTTCTTCATAGCGGTGGTACTCATTTCTACTACATCGCCGTATCCATAGACTTCACGACCGTTGATGAGACTTACGGCATAAGCACGAACCTGATAAGTAGTTTCGGCTGTCAGTCCGGTGATTTCGACGGTAAATAGTCCGGGAATTTCGGTGGGTAGTGCATCTGCGTCGCGGAAATTACCTTGTCCGGGCACGGCTGTAGGGATTCCGTTGGTACTCCAGCAGATGCCACAGCGTTGCAACTGACCGGGATGATCGTCTGTTCCTCCAGTTTTAAGTACCGTTCCGTTTACTTTCATCCGGTTGGCTTGTGCGGTGTACGACCGTTCCGTTCGGACAGTAGGTGAAACCGGTGCTTCGGTTATGATTTCCAGTTCGTTGCTGTATCCGATACCTTCTTCTGATCTGTTGACGGCCATGGCACGGAAGATGTAAGTGGTGTTTGGCTCCAGACGGTCAATGGTCAGACTGAATGTTTTTGAATATTCGTCATCGTATTTATCTACTGTAAGCGTATTGAAGTTGGCGTTAGCTTTGGTCTTATATTGGAAAGCAATTTGCGTGATTTCCGTTCCACCATCATCGGTGATGCGGCATTGCAGGGTTACATGTTCTTCACCGGTCTCGATTGCTTCCAAATCGCCTAAGGTGGGAGCTTCAGAACTCAGGGTGGTGAATTGAAGTATGTTGCTTTGTATAACCGTAATGTTTGCATCTTTCCCGATTTCAGCAGCCAGACAAACATAGTAGGTTGTACCAGGAGTCAGTTCTGTTAATTTTCTAGTTACATAATTCCCGGATACTTCTGTGGGCCAAATGCTAACGTTCTCATCTTTTTCAGTAATAGAGCTTCGGCTGGTAGAGCACATTAAATAGTATGTGCTTGCAGATTTGATGTTGCCTTCTACCGTTCCGTTTACCCAAGCAGTAGTTCGTTCTATGGAACTTACTTTTTCTAAACGGAGTATAGGGGCGCTGTTTTCTGGTGCATCTTCATTGCTGCACCCATGCATGATAAAAGCTATGATGAGTGTTATCAAAGCATAGCCGATGTGGTGTAAAATGTGAGGGTGTATCATATTGTATTCTTTTGTTTTATTGTTTTTCGTTAAAACATGATGCCTATGCCTGCCGTGGCTTCCCAGTACTTGAATGAGTTTGCCTGTACGCCAGCCGATAGAGCAATATTCATGAAGCGCAGGATACAGCCCACTTCAGCTTCTACGCCTTCGTAACTATAATCTTTGCATTCTGCCATTTGGTCATTGGGCATTTCCCATCCCATGATGCGGTTGCCATATCCGACACCAGCGTATAGGTAGAATGGGAGGGCAATGCGTTGCAACAGACCACCGGTGATGGCCAAGCGACTACTCTCCTCGTTTCCTGTAAACCAGGAGGGGGTATCGTTGCCTTCAATGATTCCATCAGCATTGCAGATATAATCCGAATTGATGTTTTTGAAATTGTATTTTATTTTCAGGTATCCTCCTGTTTTCTTCACTACACCAATCATAACGCCATAGGAGAAAGTTTTTCCGACACCAACTACAGGCATAACTAATGTGCGTACTTTCTGGTCTTCGCTTAAGATCAGTTTGAGGTCAAGGCTATATACGACTTGTTTTTCCAGCCGTTCGGGAAAGTCGAATCTCAGTGTGCCGTATTGTTCGCTACGTATGGTGATGTTACGTGATCGACTGGCCATATAGACAATGGCTTCGCCTGGTTTGTAGATGACATCTCCTACGATGTTTCCTTCGAAAGAAAAGTCTTTTGTCTGGGGAACCGACACTCTTACAATAGCACATGGTTCTTCGTTCAAGTCAAGCCGCTCTTGGGTGCGTGCCAGTAAATCACGGTCTTTTCGCAGAAATGATTTAACTGTTATTTCTTGCGCGTGCAATACTCCTCCCGACAGGAAGAGGATTGCTGTTAGTAGAAGGAGAACTTTTCTGCTCATGAATAGATATTTTCATTAAGTATATTCGTTAACTCCTTACAAAGATATTTAATGTAAATGTATATAAAAAACGTAAAATCCGGTTATTGTCCTAAAAAGTCTATAGCAATGACTAAATGGTAATAATAAGAGATTATTAGGATAAATATTTATTAGAATTTTTATTTGAGAAAGACTTTTGACAGGGGTATCTTTTATAAATAAAGTGTTTCAGCTTTTGATTGGTATGGTTGGAAAGATTCGGAAGTTAAAAAGTCAGGAGCCAAGTTGCTTACCATTCTATGTAGGAATATCAAAATAAAGAAGATTAATGTTTTATTATTAATGCCTCTTAGGCCTTTTAGAGATAATTTATATAAAGGTATATACATTTTTCCCCGTTTATCAGGAGGGGAATTATGCTTGGGATGGTATTATGTTTTCTTGCTTTTGATATATCTTTTTCTTAACTCCTGACTTTTTTTATTTAATTATACAGCGTCTTTGCGATGCCCATTTCCAGTCCGCGCAGTTCGGCCAGTCCGCGCAGGCGGCCGATGCACGAGTAGCCGGGGTTGGTCTTCTTGCGCAGGTCGTCCACCATTTGGTGTCCGTGGTCGGGGCGCATGGGGATGGAGACGCCGCGGCGCTGTTGCATTTCGAGGAAGGCTTTCATCACGCCATACATATCGACATCGCCTTCCAGATGGTTGGCTTCGTAGAAGTTGCCTTCGGCATCGCGCTTGGTAGAGCGCAGGTGTACGAAGTTGATGCGGTCGGCAAAGCGGGTCATCATGGCGGCGCAGTCGTTGGCGCTGCTCACACCTAAGGAACCGGTGCACAGGCAGAGTCCGTTGCTGGGATTGGGCACGGCATCGATGAGTGCCTGGAAGTCTTCGGCACAGCTCATGATGCGTGGCAGGCCCAGGATGGACATGGGCGGATCGTCGGGGTGGATGACTAACTTGACGCCTACTTCGTCGGCTACGGGGCAGATTTCGCTCAGGAAGTAGATGAGGTTCTGACGGAGGCGTTCGGGCGTGATGTCCTTGTAACGGTCCAGTTCGTGTTGGAACTGCTCCAGTGTGAAGCTCTCTTCCGAGCCGGGCAGACCGGCTATCATGTTGCGGACGAGTTTCTGCTTGTCTTCTTCGGTCATCTGTTCGAAGCGGGCACGGGCTTTGGCTTTCTCTTCGTCGGTGTATTCGGCTTCGGCACCGGGACGGCGCAGCAGGAAAAGGTCGAAAGCGATGAAGGCTGCACGTTCGAAGCGCAGGGCACGACTGCCGTCGGGCAGTTCGTAGGCCAGGTCGGTACGTGTCCAGTCCAACACGGGCATAAAGTTGTAAGTGACGATGTTCACGCCGCATCGGGCCAGGTTGCGCAGGCTCTCCTTGTAGTTGTCGATGTAGCGTTGGAAGTCGCCCGTCTGCGTCTTGATGTGCTCATGCACGGGCACGCTTTCGACGACGGACCACGTGAGGCCTACTTCCTCGATCATCTGTTTTCGTTTCATGATTTCTTCTACCGTCCACACTTCACCGTTGGGGATGTGGTGCAGGGCATTGACAATGCCGGTGGCTCCGGCCTGTTTGATGTCCCACAGGCTGATGGGGTCGTTGGGCCCGTACCAGCGCCAGGTTTGTTCACAAAGTATCATAAGTTGAGTTTTTGAGTTCTTAAGTTTTTAAGTTTTTGAGTTTTTGAGTTTTTGAGTTTTTAAGTTTTCAGGTTTTTTAGTGCTACGGCTTGACTTCAGCTTAGATTATCTCGCAGCATTATGAACTTAAAAACTCAAAAACTTAAAAACTCAAAAACTTACTTTTACATGGCAAACACATTGAATCCGCCATCTACTACGGCTACGGTACCTGTCACGAAGCTGGAGGCATCGCTGATGAGGTACTGGATGGTGCCGCACAGTTCTTCGGGGCGTCCCATGCGGCCAAAAGGAGTCTGACGGATGACGTCTTGTCCGCGTTGGGTCCACGAGCCGTCGGGGTTGGTCAGCAGGGTGCGGTTCTGTTCGGTCAGGAAGAAGCCCGGGGCAATGGCATTCACGCGGATGCCTTCGCCGAACTTCTTGGCCACTTCGGTAGCCATGAAGGCGGTATAATTGGAGATGCCGGCTTTGGCGGCGGCGTAGCCTGCCACGCGGGTCATGGGGCGGAAGGCGGCCATGCTCGAGAAGTTGACGATGGCTCCCTTCTTCTGTTCTACCATCGGTTTCAGGAATACCTGTGTGGGCAGTACGGTACCGGTCAGGTTCAGTTCGAGGACGCGCTGGAATTCTTCAATCTTCAGGTCGAAGAAAGTGCCGTCGGGGGCGATGGTGGCTCCCGGCATGTTGCCTCCGGCAGCGTTCAGCAGGGCGTCGATTCGTCCGTAGGCTTTCAGAATGTCGGCTAAGTTTTGCTCTAATATTTCGCGGTTCATGACGTCGGTGGTCAGGAACATGGCTTCGCCTCCGTTGGCTTTGATGCCTTCTACGATGGCTTTTCCTACTTCGGCTTTGCGTCCGAGGATGACTACCTTAGCACCTTCTTCGGCCAAATGGGCGGCAATGGCTCTGCCCAGAATGCCGGTTCCACCGGTGATGACTACTACTCTGTCTTTGATGTCGAATAAGTTTTTCATGATGAATTATGTTTTTAATTAGTTAGTTAGAATCTGTTTTCTTGTTCGGATATCCTACTTCAACAACAAAGTTACACATTAATTTCTTACAAGTGTTGCACGTCTGTCTCAATTTCTTTCTTCCTGGTTTCATTCATACATGTTTTCAGCTGTTTTTATTCCTGTAAACAGCTTTTTTGGAGTACCAGCAGACTTTCGGGACCCATGTTGAACAGCAGGTCAACGATGCTGAGGTTGGGCAGGAATCCTAACTTCTCCTGGAATACCTGATAGTAGGGACAGGGGCAGAAGTCAGGGTCTTCCGTACGGAAATCTTTCTTGGGATGGATGCGTTCGCGGAAGTCGTCCTTATCGGGGCCGAACGAAGTGCGGTATTCGGAGGTGCGCTCCAGATGGGGCTGCAGATCGATGAGTGAGCAGATGAGGCTGCACAGGGCCTCGTTGAAGTCGATGAGAAACTCGTATTTCTTTTCGTAGAAGGGGCGGAAATCGTCCTTGTAGTACTCGAAGAAGGGTGTGTGGTTGTAGGCCGATTCCAAGGCATTCCAGTGCAGGTGGCGCCAGTTGCCGTGGTCGGAGATGCGGATGTCGCGCATGGGGCACTTCAGCGTATCGGGTTTCACGGTGGGGACGGTGAGTGCCAGCGGCCCGTCGGGAGCGGCAATGGTGCAGCGGTTGCGGTAGGTCTGCTTCGTATAATGGTCGTGCTGCTCGATGAAGATTTTGTCATACGTCAGAAGTTTGACGTAATACTCTACGGGTGCCAGGTAGGCGGAGGACAGGAAGATTGTTTTCATGTTCTTGAAAAATGCTTTTAGTCATGCGGGGCGGTATGCGCAGGCGTCAGTGAATCCGGTGCCCGATGCGGTTCCATCGGTAACCGCTGAAGGGACCGCTGCCGTCGCGTTTGGAGAACCATATCAGCGAGGCTTTGCCTATGATGTGGTCTTTGGGTACGAAGCCGAAGAGGCGCGAGTCGGACAGGTTGACGGGATTGTTGGATACCACCCAGTAATAGTCTTTGGTGAAGTAGCAGTGCTGTGTGGGCTTGCCGTCGATGAAGAGGGTGTCGTTTCGGATTTCGGCCTGCCGGTGTTCGTGCAGTACCAGCGTGTTGCACAGCAGGGTGCGGTTCCAGGGATATACGCGCAGCACTTTGCCCTTGCCGGGTATTATCAGCGGTTTCAGGGTACGGGCAGAGTCGGTCTGATCCAGCGGCTCTATCCACGGACAGATGTTGAGCGACTGTTCCAGCAGGTAGGCTTCGTAGCGGCTGAAGCTGCGTATGTTGCGCAGGGAGTCCTGGCCCAGTATCGGGCCGGGTTTGATATTGAGCAGGGGCAGCAGTGAGTCGAGCTGCTTCTCGCGGTTGCGCGGGTAGGCATAGAGGAACTTCTGGTCGGGGGCATCCTGTTCGGACGATACGACGGAGAACAGGGAGTCGATCAGCAAGGTGTCGCCCGGCGTACCGATGCAACGGTTGATGAACACTTCGCGGCGGTCGGTTACGGGTTCCTTCAGATTGGCGGGGTTGTTGAAGACGATGATGTCGTTCTTTTGCACAGGCTTGTCGGCCCAGCGGTGATAGCCCAGCCAGGCCATGAAAGGCAGGCGGAGGCCGTAGCTCCATTTGTTCACCAGTATGCGTTCGCCCCGGTACAGCGAATTTTCCATGCCCGACGAAGGAATCAAGTAGGGAACGGCCACACAGCCCCGGAGCAACACTACGATGAGTATTGTTCCTGCTATCAGGCCGATGGTTTTCCATACTTTCATGCTGCGGATGGGTTGCTTTAGGGTTGGAAGGGATGAAGGGGCAGAAGGGGCTTTTCCGCCCTTTCATTCCTTTCTGTATCATTCATCTTTCACGACCTTGAACAGTCTGTTCCAACGGATTTTGCCGTCGAACCAGCCACGGTCCTTGTCTAACGACAGCCAGACAACGACGGGGCGGCCTACTACGTGGTCCTCGGGTACGAAGCCCCAGTAGCGGGAGTCGAGCGAGTTGTGACGGTTGTCGCCCATCATCCAGTAGTAGTCCATCCGGAAGGTATATGTATCCGTCTTCTGTCCGTTGATGTAGATGCCGTCGGCCCGGCGCTCCAGCTTGTTGCCTTCGTAGGCTTCGATGCACCGTTCGTACAGGGGCAGGTTGTCGTCGGTCAGGGTGATGGTGGCGCCTTTGGCTGGAATCCAGATGGGGCCGTAGTTGTCGCGGTCCCACTTCGTATAGAGGTTCAGCGGGAACATGTCGCCCGAGTAGATGGCGGGTTCCTTGACGATGCGGCTGATCAGCTTGGTGTTTCCGGCCAGTGCGTCGTACATGGCCTGGGTGAGCGGCAGGTGATAGACGGGTGTCAGGTGGCCTTGTGCGTCGCGGCGGTCCAAGCCCATTTCCATCAGTCCCATTTCCCAGTTCAGGTCGTCGGTCATCAGCATCTGGTCGTCCTTGCTGATGCCCAAGTCGCGGAACATTTCATCGGGGATGTACGGGCCGGTGGTCTGTACGAAGTAGTTGAACTGCATGTCCTTGGGGTTCTTGATGGCTTGGCCGTTGATGCAGACTTGTCCGTCCACGATTTGCAGGGTGTCGCCGGGCAGGCCTACACAACGCTTCACGTAGTTTTCGCGTCGATCGACGGGACGTACTACGACTTTGCCGTACAGCTGCGGGTTGGAGATGATCTTGTTGCGTCCGGCGCTATAGTACAGGTCGTAAACGGCGCGCTGTTGCTGGCGTGTCAGGCTGTCCATTTCCACTTGTTTGGGATACAGGCTCTTGCCTTCGCGGTAGGCCAGGGCGTAGAAGTCTTCCATCTGGTGGTTGAGTGCGACGGTGTCGCCGGCGGGGAAGTTGAAGACGACGATGTCGTTCAGTTTCACCTTGCCGAATCCCGGCACGCGCTTGTACTTCCATTGCGGCCATTCGATGTACGACTTGCAGTTGAAGATGGGCAGCGTGTGTTGTGCCAGCGGCATGGAGAGCGGCGTGTTGGGCACACGGGGCCCGTAGCTCATCTTGCTGACGTAGAGGAAGGCGCCCACGAGCAGC
>CABROZ010000014.1 GCA_902472795.1 uncultured Bacteroides sp.
TAGGCCCGATACAGATGGGACTGAACAAGCCAATTCACTTTACCGACTTCGAAAGTTCCGTTCGCGACATCGTCAACATTACGGCCGTAGCTGTCATCGATGCCATTGTGGACAAAAAGAAAGCCTGCCAATGAGACGACCTTTATCGAAAACGCAAATCGTATGCATCGTACTGCTTTGGGCGGCATTATGCTACATTGTTCTGGTATATGCCGAACGTATAGACGGTCCGGTCATCGTAACGCTCGCACTTTCGGCAGCATTTGTTTTCATACCTGTCTTTCAGTCGATAAAAAAGAATAAATAATATCTTTTTATTCCATTTTGCGGGATAAAGCAACAATTTTGTTGTTTTATCCCGCATTTTCTTTATAATTTGTTTGTTATTATCATTTAAATATTTACTTTTGCAACCGCAATCAACAATAATGCAGAAGTTAGTAAGCAATATATTGTTTAAAGTAACAGATAGTAAAAACCAATAAAAGAATCATTAATTATGAATGCAGCTAAGGTATTAGAAGACCTCAAAAGACGTTTTCCAAACGAACCAGAGTATCATCAGGCAGTAGAAGAAGTACTGTCAACCATTGAAGAAGAATACAACAAACATCCGGAGTTCGACAAAGCTAACCTGATAGAGCGTCTTTGCATCCCCGACCGTGTATATCAGTTCCGCGTAACGTGGGTTGACGACAAAGGCAACGTTCAGACAAACATGGGCTATCGAGTACAACACAACAATGCCATTGGCCCGTACAAAGGTGGTATTCGTTTCCACGCATCGGTCAATTTGGGTATTCTGAAATTCCTTGCTTTCGAACAGACATTTAAAAACTCGCTGACAACGTTGCCTATGGGTGGCGGTAAAGGTGGTTCCGACTTCTCGCCACGTGGCAAATCGAACGCAGAAGTAATGCGTTTCTGCCAGGCATTTATGTTGGAATTGTGGCGTCACATCGGTCCCGATGTGGATGTGCCGGCCGGTGATATCGGCGTAGGCGGACGTGAAGTAGGTTTCATGTTCGGCATGTACAAGAAGCTGACACGCGAATTCAGTGGCGTGCTGACAGGTAAAGGACGCGAATTCGGCGGTTCGCTGATCCGTCCCGAAGCTACCGGATATGGTAATGTATATTTCCTGATGGAAATGCTGAAGACAAAAGGTTGGGATCTGAAAGGCAAGTCTGTCCTTATCTCAGGTTCCGGAAACGTAGCCCAATATACAGCTGAAAAAGTTCTGCAACTGGGTGGTAAGGTATTGACCATGTCCGACTCTGACGGTTATGTTTACGATCCGGATGGTATCGACCGCGAGAAACTGGACTACATCATGGAACTGAAGAACCTCTATCGCGGACGTATTCGCGAGTATGCCGAACAATATCCGGGCGTTAAATATGTAGAGGGCGCACGTCCCTGGGGTGAAAAAGCTGATATTGCACTGCCGTCGGCCACTCAGAACGAAATCAACGGCGACGATGCCCGCAAGCTGATTGCCAACGGTGTGATTGCCGTATCCGAAGGTGCCAACATGCCTTCTACTCCGGAAGCTATCCGCGTATTCCAGGAAGCCAAGATTCTGTACGCTCCGGGTAAGGCTGCCAATGCAGGCGGTGTATCGGTATCGGGTCTGGAAATGACACAGAACTCGGAACGTCTGTCATGGAGTGCCGAAGAAGTAGATGCCAAACTGCACTACATCATGGAAAATATCCATGAAAACTGCGTGAAGTATGGTACCGAACCCGATGGCTACGTAAACTATGTAAAGGGTGCCAACGTAGCAGGCTTCATGAAAGTAGCCAACGCCATGATGGCTCAAGGCATTGTATAATGCAAAAGCAATAAAAAGCCATAGTATAACACAACATAGACAAAGCAAGATTAAGTGGAGACTTTTACCGGTCTCCACTTTTTTTGTCCACACGACACAACAAAATACATAATCACTCGTGTACTACCAATCTTATAACTGTTGACAGGCACATGCTCGCCCCCACCACAACAACTTATGTTACATATGCTATCACAAATGATACATGTAATAAAAATGCCAGTTAATGTATCATCTGTTATATTCCTCAGTTACCTCAGCCCCTAATTTTGTTGGCAGAAAACTAAATTATTAACTAACGCCATGAAAAAGGAAGCTATGAAATTCTTGTGCCGCCTTCTTCTTATGATTATAATAGGAAGCGCGACTGTTCAGGCCCAGAACAAAAAAATATCGGGCACGATTCTATCGAAAACAGACAATTTCCCTGTTATCGGAGCAACCGTTGTTGAAAAAGGGAATCCTACGAACGGAGTGATTTCCAATCTTGACGGAGAATTCACCATCAGTGTGGCACCCAATGCCGAACTTACCTTTTCTTATGTAGGTTATAAGAGCGTTACACTGCCGGCAACAGACGGCATGAATGTGATCATGGAAGAAGAAAACGAGTTGCTACAGGAAGTAGTAGTAGTCGGTTATCAGACACAACGCAAAGCAGACCTGACCGGATCCATTGCCGTTGTTTCCACTGACGACATCAAAACGACATCGAACACCGACCCCATGCGTGCATTGCAAGGCAAAGTGCCGGGCATGACCATCACTGCCAACGGTTCGCCCAGCGGCGTTGGTACAGTCCGTATCCGTGGTATCGGTTCGTTCAACTCTTCACAGGACCCACTCTACATTGTGGATGGTGTACCGACTACCCGCGCGCTGAATTCTCTGAACGCAAACGATATTGAAAGCATGCAAGTCTTAAAAGATGCTGCATCGGCATCCATTTACGGTTCGCGTGCATCCAATGGTGTCATCATCATCACTACCAAACAAGGTAAGAAAGCTGAAAAAGTAAAAGTAGATTTCTCGGCCAATCTGACTGCTCAGTTCTACACGAACCAATCGGTGATGAACCTGTGTAACTCCGCCCAATATGCTACGGCAATGGCTCAGGCAGCTCTGAATGACGGACTGGATCCCGTAACCTATGCCAGCAGTTACGGACTGAACCTGAATGCCTCACAGGGTACCCCCATCACAGTATGGAACCCCGCTACCAACAGCTATGTCAACTATACGGTAAACGGCTTGTATGACGGATTTGTCAATGCCAATAAAACCATGAGATACTCTGATACCGACTGGTTGGACGAGATATCACGTACCGGCTTTTCGCAAAACTATGACCTCTCCATCTCGAATGCCACCGACAAGCACTCCACCATGTTCTCCTTAGGATATAAGAAGAATACAGGTATCATCAAATATACCGATTTCGAGAACATCGCCGCCCGTATGAATTCGTCCTACAACATTAATAAATACTTCACCGTAGGCGAGAATTTCACCGTAACCTATTCGAGCCAGGTGGACACGGCCCCGATGGAAAATGCCTTGAAAATGGCGCCGATTCTTCCGGTTTACGAAGAGGACGGAACGACATTCAGCGGACCGGTAGGCAGCATGAGCGACCGTCAGAACCCGTTGCGTGAAGCCTATCAGAACCGGAACAATGCACTGAACTACTGGCGTCTGTTCGGTAATGCCTATGCCGAACTGAAACCCATTAAGGGACTGACGCTACGCACCAACTTCGGCATAGACTATTACTCGTCGTTCATCAATGCCATGACGCTCACCTACCATTCGGACATCGTCAACAATGATATTGCCAAAACAACCCTCTCGCACAACAATGAAGTGAACTGGACATGGAGCAACACTGCCAACTATAACTTCCGCCTTGCCGACAAACACGACATCACCGTGTTGCTGGGTACGGAAATGAACAAACAGACCGTTGTCGATTACTCTGCCTATTCCGAAGAATATGCATTAGAAGACCCCGACTATATGTGGCCCAACGCTGCTACCGGCACCATGCGGAACTCCGGAGCCAAGGTAGGTTACCGCCTTGCTTCCTTCTTTGGCAAAATAGACTATAACTACGACGACTTTATTCTTGCCTCCTTCACCATCCGCCGCGACGGTTCTTCGCGATTCGGCAAAGACCACCGCTGGGGTACCTTCCCTGCTGCCACATTAGGTTTCCGTCTGTCCAGACTGATGCAGGAAGACTGGTTAGACGACTGGAAAGTACGCCTCTCCTGGGGACAGACCGGTAACCAAGCCATCGACAACAATGCACAATTCGGACTCTATGTAGCCGACTACGGACTGGATCGCGTGACATCCACCGCCTACGACCTCTATCTGCAAGGTTCGGGAACCTTCCCTTCGGGCTATCGTGCCACCCAATATGCCAACCCTAACCTGAAATGGGAATCGGCAGAACAGTTCAACGTCGGTACTGACTTCACCTTGCTGCAAGGCAGCCTCTACGGTAGCATCGACGGCTATGTGAAGGATGTGGACGACATGCTCATCAGCCCCGCATTTCTGGGTGCACTGGGCGAAGGTGGAAATTCCTGGCAAAACGGTCCTTCGCTTCGCAACTGGGGTATGGAATTTGCCTTGGGCTACCGTAAGACATTGGCTTGCGGACTGGGCATCGACATCAATGCCAACATGGATTTCTTCCGCAACAAAGTGACTTACCTGCCCGAGACGACAACCGGCTCGTATGCCCATACCTCCAAAGAAAACCTGGTGGAAGCCGGCGTATCCTATGGCTCCATCGTGGGTTATGTAGTAGAAGGGCTTTTCCAGAATCAGGAAGAAGTCGATGCTTCCGGACAACCCAATGCCCGTGTAGGCGGACTGAAATATGCCGACTTGGACGGTAACCACGAAATCAACGCCGACGACCAGACCTGGATATACGATCCCGTCCCCGCTTTCTCCTACGGTCTGAACATCGCACTCAATTACAAGAACTTCGATTTAAGCATGTTCTGGCAGGGTGTCTGCAACCAGGATGTATATAACAACCAGAAATTCCAGACCGACTTCTGGGGTGTAAACGACCCGGGATCCAACAAAGGCGATCGTGTGCTCCAGGCATGGACCACTGCCAACACCAGCTCCACCATTCCGGCTCTTAGCACCCTGAACACCGCCGACGAGGGACGAGCTTCCAGCTACTTTGTAGAAAACGGTTCGTACCTGAAACTCCGTAACCTGCAGATTGGCTACAATGTACCGGCCAACTTCCTGTCGAAATTCAAGATGAGCAGTGCCCGCTTTTATGTAGCAGGACAGAATCTGCTTACCATCAAGAGCAAGAGTCTGACATGCACCGATCCCGAAAATCCGAATTGGGCATATCCCCTTGCCACCTCTGTTTCGTTCGGCCTTCAATTAGGTTTTTAAAATTAAAAAGTTCAGGTTTACATCCTACTATATATACATTCAAAAACAAGAAAATCATGAAAAAGAAAATATATACTGTGCTCGCCGCCTGCTTTATGGGGCTGACACTGACCAACTGCGATAGCTTTCTGGATTACAATCCGACTGCAGTCATCGATGAAGACAAAGCATTTTCTGACCCCGAAGCCATGGTAACGGCTGCTTACGCCATGCTGGGCGATTGCTGGTACACCTATCCCTTCAATCTGTGGCCTTACGGCGACCTTACTTCGGACGACTGTCTGAAAGGCGGCTGGGGAACAGGCGACACCAACTACCATCACTTGGAGATATGGACTTCGCTGACGGCTACCAATCCCGACCACATGGACGAACTGTGGTATCGCCTCTATTGCGCCATCTCGCGTTGCAACCGTGCCATCGTCGCACTGCAGCAGAACGGCGTTGCCAAGTTGGGAGAGGATGTCACCAACCAGCGCATGGCCGAAGTGAAGTTTCTTCGCGCGCACTTCTATTACAAACTTATCACCGTCTTCCGTCAAGTGCCTTGGATTGACGAAGTAGTATTCGAGAACAACACGGTAGAACAAGTTCGTAACGACCAATACAGTTACGAAGAACTGTTCGGCAAAATCATTGACGATTTCCAGGAAGCTTACGACGTACTCCCTGCCAAGCAGACAGACGGAGGCCGTGTGAACAAGATTGCCGCCGCTTCCTACTTAGCCAAATGCTACCTCAACCTGGCGTGGGGCGACGGATACGAAGCCAACACGGGCGTTGACCACATCAACCGCGACTATATGCAGAAAGTAATCGACTATACCGACGCCGTAGTAAGTTCAGATTACGGCTATCTGGAGGATTTCGGCGACATCTTCCTGCCCGATTACAAGAACAGCAAGGAATCCATCTTTGCCGTACAGACTTCGGACTATGCCGACGACCACACAACCTACGGACGTGCCAACTGGTCGAATATGCTGAACGGATGCTGGGGCATCTGGTCATGCGGATGGGACTGCCACAAGCCTTCGCAAAACCTGGTCAATGCCTTCAAGACCCGGAACGGCTTGCCGATGTTTGATGACTTCAATGATGAAATAGACTATCCCGTCAACGGCGAACCTACCGACCAGAAGTGGGATCCGCGCTTGTTCCACACTGTCGGTATGCCTACCTTCCCCTACAAATACGAAGCCGAATATACGCTGGACGCCAGCAAGAATGCCCGCGCAGCAAGCGTTTACGGCTACTACTCATCGATGAAGGAAGTTCCGCAGCGTTCGAAAGGCGAAACCTACAACGGCAGCTGGCAGGCCTTTGCCATGAACGACTATGTGTTCCGCTACACCGACGTCATGCTGATGCGTGCCGAAGCACTGATCGAGCTTGACCGCCTGGAAGAAGCCCGTACCATCATTAACAACATCCGTCAACGTGCCGCCAACTCTGTCAGCAAGCACATTGCCTACGCAGCCGACCAATGCGAAATATCGCTCTATCCTGAATCTTATTTCCAGAACAAGGAGACTGCACGCAAATGCCTCCGTTGGGAACGCCGATTGGAAATGGCCATGGAAGGCAGCCGCTACTTTGACCTCCGCCGCTGGGGTATTGCCTCGGAAACGCTGAACGCTTTCTTTGCCAGTGAACAGAACGACTCTTACTCGTATGTACATCCCGAAACCGGAGAAGTCGTCGTACAGACTTACGGCCAGTATTACAAAGATGCACACTACACTGCAGGGAAAAACGAATTCTTCCCCATCCCCTACAACCAGCTGTTCTACATTCCGGGACTGTACGTACAAAATGCAGGATACTAAAAAACAGGAAACCAATTATAAACTCATAATCAAATAACAAGATGTCAACAAAGAATATCAAACTGATACCGGTAATGCTCTGCTTTTTTGCCATGGGATTTGTCGATCTTGTGGGTATCGCTTCCAACTATGTAAAAGCAGATTTGGGGCTGACGGACGCTCAGGCCAACATCTTCCCCTCGTTAGTATTTTTCTGGTTCCTCATTTTCTCCGTGCCGACCGGAATGCTGATGAACCGCATCGGGCGCAAGCAGACTGTTCTGCTCAGCCTCATCATCACGGCATTGTCCCTCTTACTGCCTATCTTCGGCGACAGCTACGGACTGATGCTATGCTCCTTCTCGCTGTTGGGCATCGGAAACGCGCTGATGCAGACGTCGCTCAACCCCTTGCTGAGCAACCTCATCAGCGGCGACCGTCTGGCCAGCTCGCTTACTTTCGGCCAGTTTGTCAAAGCCATTGCTTCGTTTCTGGCACCCTACATTGCCATGTGGGGAGCCACGCAAAGCATTCCTTCCTTCGGATTGGAATGGCGCGTATTGTTCCCGGTCTATATGATTATTGCCATCATCGCCATCCTGTGGTTGGGTGCCACTCCCATTGAGGAGGAACGTCCTGACCGTGCCTCCAGCTTTGCCGACTGTCTGAAGCTGCTGGCTCATCCCTTCATCCTGCTGTGCTTCCTGGGCATCATGTGCCACGTGGGAATCGACGTAGGCACCAATACCACCGCCCCCAAGCTGCTGATGGAGCGTGGCGGCATGACGCTGGACGAAGCTTCATTTGCCACCAGCCTCTACTTCATCTTCCGTACCATCGGCTGTTTCTCGGGCAGCTTCATCCTGCAACGGATGAATGCACGCCGGTTCTTTGCCATCAGCGTGGTGTGTATGCTGATTGCCATGATCGGATTGTTTGCCTTCAACAGCATCGGCATCATCTACGTATGCATTGCCCTGATAGGCTTCGGAAACTCCAACATCTTCTCCATCATCTTTGCCCAAGCCCTCCTTTCTGTTCCCAACAAGAAGAACGAGGTCTCCGGTCTGATGATTATGGGCCTCTTTGGCGGAACCGTCTT
The DNA here is from genome assembly GCA_902472795.1 of uncultured Bacteroides sp. Classification (GTDB taxonomy): domain Bacteria; phylum Bacteroidota; class Bacteroidia; order Bacteroidales; family Bacteroidaceae; genus Bacteroides. The sequence goes on from CABROZ010000014.1 coordinate 8,183, forward strand.
CCCCTTGCTGATGGGATTTGCCAGCGACGCCATGGGACAGAACGGAGCTGTGGCCGTCATGACTGTCGGAGTCATCTACCTTTTATACTATACCATGAAATTTAAAACAACTCATTAAAATCAGCTTTATGAACCGTTATGTAGTCGGAATGGGCGAAGCACTGTGGGACGTGCTGCCCGAAGGGAAAAAACTGGGTGGAGCACCCGCCAACTTTGCTTATCATGTATCACAATTCGGACTGGAAAGCCGCGTGGTTAGCGCCGTGGGACAGGACAAACTGGGTGCCGAAATATTGGAAAACTTCCGTCAAAAGGAATTGTACGGACTGATTGAGACTGTGCCTTACCCCACCGGTACGGTACAGGTAGAACTGGACGCCGAAGGCGTGCCTTGCTACGACATCAAGGAAGGCGTGGCATGGGACAACATCCCCTACACGCAAGCCCTCGAAGGGCTGGCCCATCAGACGGGAGCTGTCTGCTTCGGCTCGCTGGCACAACGCAGCATCGTGTCGCGCCAGACCATTCACCGTTTTCTCGACGCCATGCCCGACGATGACGACACACTGCGCATCTTCGACATCAACCTGCGTCAGAGCTTCTATACCAAGGAAATACTGTGCGAATCGCTTCACCGCTGCAACATCCTGAAGATTAACGACGAAGAGCTGGTCACCGTGAGCCGCATGTTCGGCTATCCGGGCATCGACCTGCAGGACAAATGCTGGATTCTGCTGGCCAAGTACAACCTGAAAATGCTGATTCTGACCTGCGGCGTGAACGGCAGCTACGTCTTTACACCGGGAAACGTATCGTTCGTCGAAACGCCGAAGGTACAGGTAGCCGACACGGTGGGCGCAGGCGACTCGTTCACCGCTGCCTTTACCGCCGCCATTCTTCGCGGACGTCCCGTGGACGAAGCCCACAAACTGGCCGTAGCCACTTCGGCCTACGTCTGCACGCAGCAGGGAGCCATGCCCGTGCTGCCCAAGGAACTGACAGACCGCCTGGCATAAACCGGTATGACGAAGAAACTGCTCCGGCACAAATCCGAGGGAAATGCCGGAGCAGCAAAAGGGAAAGAATAACATAATGAAAAAAAGCGTATTTTTGCACCCGCAATTCTAAAGCATACCAAAATGATGAATACAAAAGAAGTTCCGGTACTGCTGCTCACCGGTTATCTGGGCAGCGGAAAAACCACACTGGTCAATCAGATTCTTGCCAACAAGCGCGGCATCAAGTTTGCCGTCATCGTCAACGACATCGGCGAAGTGAACATCGACGCCGACCTCATCCAGAAAGGCGGCGTTGTGGGCAAGAAGGACGACAGCCTGGTAGCCCTGCAAAACGGCTGCATCTGCTGTACGCTGAAGATGGACTTAGTAGAACAGATTGGCGACATACTGAAGATGCAGCGCTTCGACTACATCGTCATCGAAGCAAGCGGCATCTGCGAACCCGAGCCCATTGCCCAAACCATCTGCTCGATACCGACGATGGGCGGCATATATACCCGATACGGCATCTGCCGGCTCGACTGCATCGTCACCGTGGTTGACGCCCTGCGCATGCAGAGCGAGTTTGCCTGCGGCGACAACCTGACGCGCAAGCACATCGACGAAGAGGATATCGAAAACCTCATCATCCAGCAAATCGAATTCTGCAACATCATCCTGCTGAACAAGGCTTCGGAAGTGAAACCCGAAGAACTGGGACGCATCAAGCAGATCATCAAGACCTTGCAGCCGGCTGCCGAAATCATCGAATGCGACTACGGGCGCATCGACCTCGAACGCATCCTCAACACCCACATGTTCAACTTCGAACGCGTGGCCACCTCCGCCGGATGGATACGCGAGATAGAGCGTCAGGCTACCCCCGAAGAAGAACGCGAGGCGCACAGCTACGGCCACCACGACCACGAGGAGCACGAGCACCATCATGATGAAGAACATGAACATCACCACGACGAGGACGACGAGCACGGACACCATCACCACCACCATCACGACCACGAAGGCGGCGAGGTGGAGGAATACGGCATCCAGACGTTTGTGTACTACCGCCGTCCGGCGTTCAACATCCACAAGCTCGACCAGTTCATCGCCACCCGCTGGCCCAGCAACATCATCCGTACCAAGGGCGTGTGCTACTTCAGCCACAACCGCGACATGTCCTACCTCTTCGAGCAGGCCGGCGTGCAGAAGAAGCTGACCGAAGCCGGACTGTGGTATGCCACTGCCCCCGAAGAAGACCTCATCGAACTGATGAAGCAGGAGCCGGGACTGATGCGCGACTGGGACGAGAAGTATGGCGACCGGATGCAGAAGTTAGTCTTCATCGGCCAGCACATAGACAAGGAGCAGCTGACACGCGACTTAGACGCCTGTTTAGAGTAACTAACATTTTGACACTTTGTATTTCACCTGCGGCGAGAATGCGATATTTCCGACCGCAGGTGTTTTTGTTTCCATTTTCCGAAGCGTTTTTCCGCATTCGTCTCTTCTACAACACGATAGCGAAATATTGACATTCAGAATAGAAGAAAAACACTCCGCCCGACGGGAAAAAACCATGATTTCGGTTCCGAAATACCTTGTTGACGAACGTAACAAGCAATGTTGGCGAGCCAAACAAGCATTCTGCGGGAGCCAAACAAGCAATCCACGAGAGCCGAACAAGTGTTCCGGAAGCGGCGAACAAGCATTTTTCTGCTCCGAAAGACACTATTTTCGACTATTATCCGCATATATATGCAATTTAAAGACAGTTTTTGCCCGGTTCAACTTCTATTTCGGAAGTTTCAGAAAAAGGCCGTGTCAGCCAATACGGCTTAATCATATCATTTTGAAAGGAAAACAAACAAAGAAGAAGTTTTTCTGTCACTCCGGCTTCACGACTTGAGAAGCCGTACGATCATCCTCTTTGCACAACGCCTCGTACACCCGCGGATGGAGGAAGTAACGGATGTCGCGTCCCTCGGCAATGGCCTGCCGGATAAAAGTGGAACTGATTTCGAAGACGGGAGCCGACGTCATCCTGACCGTCGGAGGAAGTGTCCGAGGCTCAATCGGATAGCCCGGACGCGGATATACGATGAGCGGAGTCGTGGCCAGAATACGTTCCGACTCGCGCCAGCGCGGGAACAGCAGCCAGTTGTCCGACCCGATAATCAGATGAAAGACGTGCTGAGGATAGGCACGCCGAAGCTCGTCAAGCGTATGCACCGTGTACGAAGGTCGCGGCAAACGGAACTCGAAGTCGGACGCCCGAAACTTGAGATAGCCCTCGACGGCAAGCTGAACCAACTGCAGACGCAACGAGTCGTCCATCAGTTCGTCGGCCTCTTTCAGCGGATTGCGGGGGCTGACCATAAACCATACCTGGTCCAGTCCCTCGTATTCGCAAAGGTAGTTGGCCAAAGCCAGATGTCCGATATGAACGGGATTGAAGGAGCCGCTGAAAATGCCGATGTTCATCTGTATCACTGAAATTAGGAAATTAAACAAGGAAGTCCGTCGCAATGCCTTATTTCTTCCTGCCGCCACGCAAAGTGCGCCCCACCAAAAAGGCGTTATAGCCTGTGAAAAGCGCCATGAGCAACATGCATACCGTCAGTTCGTAATCCGAATAACAGTAGTACCCCACCGCCAGACCAATCAATGCAAGGCAGAGCACAATGTTGATGACCAACAGCACTTTATTCAACTTCGTGCGTCCCGCCATCGGCGAAGGCCTGTTGCCTGTATTTCTATTCAACGACTTCATGACTGCAAGAATTGGGTGATTACTTCCAGTGCTTCGGCCTTGGCTTTCTCCAGGTCGTCGTTCACAATCACCTTGTCGAACTTCGGAGCAAACGAAAGCTCGTACTGGGCCTTTGCCACACGGTCTTCGATTACTTCGGGCGTATCGGTGCCTCGTCCAATAAGGCGGCGACGAAGTTCTTCCACCGAAGGTGGCTGGATGAATACCGACAGGGCGCGGTCGCCATAGAACTTTTTGATGTTGCATCCGCCCACAACGTCAACGTCGAACACCACGTTCTGTCCGTCGGCCAGCTGTTTCTCGACCTGCGCTTTCAGCGTGCCGTAGAAGCGGTCGTGATAGACCTCCTCGTTCTCCAGAAACTCGCCGTTGGCAATGCGGCGGCGAAACTCTTCGGGCGTCAGGAAAAAGTATTCTACACCGTCGCGTTCGGTTCCGCGCGGCGGACGGCTGGTAGCCGATATGGAAAAAGCCAGGTTCAGGTGCTGCGTCAGCAGATAATTGATGATGGTTGACTTGCCCGAACCCGAGGGAGCTGAAAAGATAATCAGTTTAGCCACAACGATTCAATTAAAAATTTAAATATCTAAGTAGTTAAATTAAGAAAGGAAGAATTCTTCATTTTCATCACATCACGTTCAGGACCTGTTCCTTGATCTGCTCCAGTTCGTCCTTCATCTGAACGACAATCTTCTGCATCTCGGCATGGTTGGACTTGCTGCCCAGCGTATTGATTTCGCGCCCCATTTCCTGCGCGATGAATCCTAACTTCTTGCCCTGTCCGCTGCCGTTTTCCAGCGTGCTGATGAAGTATTTCAGGTGATTGGCCAGACGTTGTTTCTCTTCGTTGATGTCGAGCTTTTCGATGTAGTAGATGAGTTCCTGCTCCAGACGGTTCTTGTCGTAATCCACGCTCAGTGTTTTTTCCAAAGCTTCCGTAATGCGGTCCTTGATTTTTCCGACCCGTTCCTTCTCGTAAGGCTCAACGGTTTCAAGCAGATGGGTGATGTTTGCTATTTTCTCACGGAATTTCTTTTCGAGGGCGGCGCCTTCCTGCTTGCGGAAGTCCACTAAATGACCGATGGCCTCGCGCACGGCATCTGCCACCACGCTCCACTCCTCGTCGCTCACCTCGGTCGTTTCGTTCTTGGTCATCACGTCCGGCATACGCAGCAAAGCAGCGAACCAGTCTTCGGGCTCGGGAATACCCGTTGCAGCCGATATTTCCTTTATCCGATTGTAGTAAGCTGTCACTAATTCCTGATTGATGGGGGTAGCCAGCTGTTCGGCGTCTTTCTTCTCAATCCATAAGCTGAAATCCACCTTTCCGCGCTCCAGTGTCTTGGCTATTTCGTTACGGATTTCTATCTCTTTCTCTCGGTAAAGCGGGGCAATGCGTGTTGACAAATCCATTGCCTTGCTGTTAAGCGATTTTATCTCAACATTCACTTTTTTATCGGGCAATTCGACTGTTGCCTTGCCATAACCCGTCATTGACTGTATCATAATGCTTCTTAAGTTTTGCGCAAAATTACACGATTATTTTAAATACTGAAAATAATCATGTATTTTTGTCTGCTGATTAAAAGATTAGAAACTATGTCATGTATCTTACATATTGAGACGTCCACTTCCGCCTGCTCGGTGGCAGTCAGCGAAGACGGACAAAACGTATTTACAAAAGAAGACCTGAACGGCCCATCTCACGCCGTTTCATTGGGAGTATTCGTCCAAGAAGCCCTGTCGTTTACCGACAGCCATGCCATGCCGCTCGACGCAGTAGCCGTCAGCTGCGGACCGGGTTCCTATACGGGCTTGCGCATCGGCGTATCCATGGCCAAAGGCGTGTGCTACGGACGCGACCTGAAGCTTATCGGCCTGCCTACGCTGAAGGTACTCAGCGTCCCCGTCCTGCTCTATCACGACGAGTTGCCCGACGACGCCCTGCTGTGCCCCATGATCGACGCCCGCCGCATGGAAGTCTATGCCGCCATTTACGACCGCGCCCTCAGACCCGTGCGCGACATTGCCGCCGACATTGTGGACGAAAACTCGTACACGGAATTTCTGAACGAACATCCCGTTTACTTCTTCGGCGACGGAGCCGCCAAGTGCAAGGAAAAGATAACCCATCCCAACGCGCACTTCCTCGACAACATCCGCCCGCTGGCCAGCATGATGTTCCCCCTGGCCGAAAAGGCAATGGCCGAACTGGATTTCAAGGACGTAGCCTATTTCGAGCCTTTCTACCTGAAAGAGTTCGTGGCCAGCAAGCCCAAGAAGCTGCTGTAAGCAAATGCTGCCAATAAAATATTCATTACCCAATATCTATTGTCAATTATCCATTAACGAAATGCAATATAATACTCAACAGAAGCGGATGCCCCTCCCCGAATACGGACGCAGCATCCAGAACATGGTAGATCATGCTCTGACCATCGAAGACCGTGCCGAGCGCCAACGCTGTGCCAACACCATCATCAACATCATGGGAAACATGTTCCCCCACCTGCGCGACGTGCCCGACTTCAAACATAAGCTTTGGGATCACCTGGCCATCATGTCCGACTTCAAACTCGATATCGACTATCCGTTCGAAATCATCCGCAAGGACAACCTGGACAACAAACCCGAGCCTATTCCCTACCCCAGCACCAAAATACGCTATCGCCACTATGGCCGCACGCTGGAAGTACTGATACAGAAAGCCTGCGAAATGCCCGAAGGCGACGAAAAGCGCAATCTGGTAGCCCTGATCTGCAACCACATGAAAAAGGACTACATGACATGGAACAAGGACACGGTGGACGACCGGAAGATAGCCGACGACCTTGCCGAACTATCGAACGGGAAACTGCAGATGACCGACGACATCGTACGCCTGATGGCCGAACGGATTGAGCAGAACTATCGCCCCAGCAAGTCCAACAACGGCAACAATAACCGGAACAACAAGAACAATAATAAACGGAAATTCTAAATCCCTGCAACACCATGGCATCATTTGTAATTGAAGGAGGTCACAAACTTTCCGGCGACATCTATCCCCAGGGAGCCAAAAACGAGGTACTGGAGATTATCTGTGCCACCCTGCTCACCCCCGAAGAAGTCATCGTACACAACGTTCCCGACATACTGGACGTCAACAACCTGATTCAACTGATGCGCGACATGGGCGTAACGGTGTCCAAACAAGGCATAGATACCTACAGCTTTAAGGCTGCCGATGTCGATCTGGACTATCTGGAAAGCGATGCCTTCCTGAAGAAGTGTTCCAGCCTGCGAGGCTCCGTCATGCTGGTAGGTCCCATGGTGGCCCGATTCGGCAGGGCACTGATTTCCAAACCCGGTGGTGACAAGATCGGGCGACGCCGGCTGGATACCCACTTCATCGGCATACAGAAACTGGGTGCCGACTTCAACTACAACGACAAGCGCGAAATCTTCGAGATTACCGCCCGCGAGCTGAAAGGCACCTACATGCTGCTCGACGAAGCATCCGTCACCGGAACAGCCAACATCATCATGGCAGCCGTATTGGCCAAAGGACAAACCACCATCTATAATGCCGCCTGCGAACCCTACGTGCAACAACTGTGCCGAATGCTGAACCGCATGGGCGCCAAAATAACGGGCATCGCTTCGAACCTGCTGACCATCGAAGGCGTAGAAGAACTGCACGGCACGGAACATACCGTGCTGCCCGACATGATCGAAGTAGGCAGTTTCATCGGCATGGCCGCCATGACAGGAAGCGAACTGACCATTAAAAACGTGTCGCACGAGAATCTGGGCATCATCCCCTACAGTTTCCGCCGGTTAGGCATCCGGATGGAACAACGGGGCGACGACATCTACATCCCCGCCCAGGACAGCTACGAAATAGAATCGTTCATCGACGGTTCCATCATGACCATTGCCGATGCCACCTGGCCGGGACTTACCCCCGACCTGCTCAGCGTGATGCTTGTGGTTGCCACACAAGCCAAAGGCAGTGTACTCATCCACCAGAAGATGTTCGAAAGCCGCCTGTTCTTTGTCGATAAGCTGATCGACATGGGAGCGCAAATCATCCTTTGCGACCCCCACCGCGCCGTCGTCATCGGGCACAACCACAACTTCAAGCTGCGTGGAGGCAACATGACTTCGCCCGACATCCGGGCAGGTATCGCCCTGCTGATAGCAGCCATGAGCGCCGACGGCATCAGCCGCATCCACAACATCGAACAGATAGACCGCGGCTACCAGAACATTGAAGGACGACTCAATGCACTGGGGGCACGGATTACGAGAATATAAACAATGATATGATTAAACGAGAAGAAGTATATAAAATAGGAATATTCAACAAGCCTCACGGCATTCACGGTGAACTGCAATTCACCTTCACCGACGACATCTTCGACCGCGTGGAGGCAGAATACATCATCTGCCTGCTGGACGGCATCTTCGTCCCCTTCTTCATCGAAGAGTACCGCTTCCGTTCGGACACCACCGCCCTGATGAAACTCGAAGGGGTCGATACAGCCGAACGCGCCCGCATGTTCACCAACGTAGAAGTTTACTTCCCCGTAAAACATGCCGATGAAGCCGCCCCGGACGAACTGACCTGGAACTACTTCGTAGGCTTTCGCATGGAAGAGATACACCACGGACACTTGGGAGAAGTGACCGACGTGGACGACTCTACCCTCAATACCCTTTTCATCGTGGATCGTCAGGGAGAAGAACTGCTCATCCCTGCCCAGGAGGACTTTATCGTTGATATCGACCAGAAGCATAAAGTCATCACCGTAGATTTGCCACAAGGCCTGCTAAACCTCGATGAAGCCGAAGAAGAATAAAAGCCACAACGGAAAACCTAACCGAAAAACAGGAAACGAATCATGATAAAGAAAAACAGGAAACGAAGAAAAGCCTTTTGGAAAGACATCAAGTTCAAGTACAAGCTGACCGTCATCAACGAAAATACGCTGGAAGAGGTCTTCGGCTTGCACGTGTCCAAACTGAATGGCATTTCCGTTTTGCTTTCCGTACTTATCGTCCTGTTCGTAATTGCTGCCCTCATCATCGTCGCTACTCCCCTGCGCAACTATCTGCCCGGCTACATGAACAGTGAAATACGGGCGCAGGTTGTAGAGAATGCCTTGCGAGTAGATTCCCTGCAGTTACTGGTCAACCAGCAAAACCTCTACATCATGAACATTCAGGACATCTTCCTCGGCAAGATCAAAGCTGATACTGTTCGTTCCATGGATTCACTGGCCATTATCCGCGAAGACTCACTGATGGAACGTACCCAACGCGAAACTGACTTCCGCAAGCAGTACGAAGAAGCCGAAAAGTATAACCTGACGAACATCACCGCTCACACCGAAGCCGACGGATTGATTTTCTATCGACCCACCCGCGGCATGATTTCGGCCAAGTTCGATGCCGAACAGCAACACTACGGTACCGACATCGCCGCCAATCCCGGCGAAAGTGTTCTGGCCACGCTCGACGGTACTGTCATACTGAGCACTTATACCACCGAGACAGGCTATATGATAGCCATACAGCACAATCAGGAATTTGTCTCGATATACAAGCATTGTGGCTCGCTGCTCAAAAAAGCCGGCGATAAGACAAAAGGAGGTGAAGCAGTTGCCTTGGTAGGGAATACCGGACAACTGACCACGGGACCACACCTGCATTTCGAGCTATGGCACAAAGGCCGAGCCGTCGATCCTGAATTGTACATTGTATTTTAAACTGAACAACTGCAACGAATATACATTATATATAGAGAAGAAATATTCCAAAAACAGATCTGAAAAATGATAAAGAAACAGATAGCCATATTAGGTTCTACCGGCTCCATCGGGACACAAGCCCTGCAAGTCATCGAAGAGCACCCCGACAAATACGAGGCCTATATACTGACGGCCAACAACCGTGTCGAGGAACTCATCGCACAGGCACGCAAGTTCATGCCCGAAGCTGTCGTCATAGCCAACGAATCGAAATACCCCCGACTGAAAGAAGCACTGGCCGACCTGCCCATCAAGGTATATGCCGGCGAAGAAGCACTCTGCCAGATTGTTGCCGAAAAGCCTGTTGACATGGTACTGACTGCAATGGTAGGCTATGCAGGACTGAAACCTACCATCAATGCCATCCGTGCCCGCAAAACCATTGCACTGGCCAACAAGGAAACACTCGTCGTGGCTGGCGAACTGATCAACGACCTGGCACGCATGAACCGTACCTCCATTCTTCCTGTCGATTCGGAACACTCAGCCGTGTTCCAGTGTCTGGCTGGCGAAAATGGGAATGCCATCGAGAAAGTGATTCTGACTGCATCAGGAGGCCCCTTCCGCACGTTCACCCACGAACAACTCAAATCCGTAACCAAAGAACAGGCTCTGCACCACCCCAACTGGGAAATGGGTGCCAAAATAACCATCGACTCTGCTTCGATGATGAACAAAGGTTTCGAAGTGATAGAGGCCAAATGGTTGTTCGGTGTACGCCCTGATCAGATAGAAGTAGTGGTACATCCGCAATCGGTCATCCACAGCATGGTACAGTTCGAGGACGGAGCTGTAAAAGCACAGCTCGGCATGCCCGATATGCGCCTGCCCATCCAGTATGCTTTCTCCTATCCCGACCGCCTGCACGCCTCGTTCCCCCGCCTGGACTTCACGAAATGCACGGAGTTGACGTTCGAACAACCCGACACCACCCGCTTCCGCAACTTAGCCTTGGCTTACGAAGCTCTGCATCGTGGCGGAAACATGCCTTGCATTGTCAACGCAGCCAACGAAGTGTGCGTAGCAGCCTTCCTGCACGACCGCATCTCCTTCCTCGGTATGAGCGAGGTGATTGAAAAGACCATGACAAGTGTATCTTTCATCAGCAAGCCTACCTACGAAGACTATGTAGCCACCGATGCCGAAGCAAGGCGGGTGGCAGAAGAAATAATAAGAAAATGAGTTCATAAACTCAAGAATCTTAAAACCCAAAAACTCATAAACTTAAAAACTTACAAACTCAGATTAAATGGAAACATTCTTGATTCGTGCCCTGCAACTGATTATGAGCCTTTCGTTGCTCGTCGTCATACACGAAATGGGGCACTTCCTCTTTGCCCGCCTCTTCAAGACGCGAGTGGAAAAGTTCTGCCTCTTCTTCGATCCCTGGTTCACTCTGTTCAAATTCAAGCCTAAGAACAGCGAGACGGAATACGGCATCGGCTGGCTGCCTTTGGGCGGCTATGTCAAGATAGCCGGTATGATAGACGAGTCGATGGATACCGAACAGATGAAACAACCCATGCAGCCGTGGGAGTTCCGCGCCAAGCCGGCATGGCAACGACTGCTCATCATGGTGGGCGGTGTACTGTTCAACTTCCTTTTGGCACTGTTCATCTACTCCATGATACTGTTTGCCTGGGGCGACTCTTACATCCCCGTACAAAAGGCTCCACTCGGCATGGACTTCAACGAGACAATGCACCAGGTGGGCTTCCGCGACGGCGATGTACTGATATCAGCCGACGGCGTACCCTTCGATCGTATGGGAAGTGACCTACTGACTTCCATCGTCGATGCCCGTCAGGTAACCGTACTGCGCGACGGAAAAGAGACATCGGTCTATATTCCCGAACATTTGATGGACCGCCTGCTGGCCGACAGTACCCGTTTTGCCGACTTCCGCTATCCGTTCGTCATCGACAGCGTCGTAGCCGGACGCCCTGCCGCACTGGCCGGGCTGCAGCCGGGTGACAGCATCACCCAACTCGACGGACGCAACATCGCTTACTTCGACTTCAAAGAAGATATGATGAACCGCCAGAAATCCGGTCAGGCCTCGCACGACATCCGCCTGACTTATGTACGCAACGGTGTAACCGACACGCTGAGCCTGACTACTGACTCACTCTATGAAATCGGTGTCACGGCTGAAATGCGCACCGCCCGTCTGTTACCCGTAGTACAAAAGGAATACTCATTCTTCGCATCCTTCCCTGCAGGAGTCGCTTTAGGTGTCAATACGCTGAAAGGCTACGTGGGACAGATGAAGTATCTCTTCTCCAAGGAAGGCGCCAAGCAGCTGGGTGGTTTCGGCACTATCGGAAGCATCTTCCCGGCTACATGGGACTGGCATCAATTCTGGTACATGACGGCTTTCCTCAGCATCATCCTGGCCTTTATGAACATCCTGCCTATCCCCGCTCTGGATGGCGGACACGTACTGTTCCTGCTCTATGAAATCATAGCTCGCCGCAAACCGAGCGATAAGTTCATGGAACACGCACAAATGGTCGGTATGTTCCTGTTATTCGCATTGCTCTTATGGGCCAACTTCAATGATATACTGAGGTTTATCTTCTGATAGGGAAAAACAAGACCCAAGTTAAAAACAGATTGCACGTTATAGCGTACCCCCATCCTTGCGCAACGACGTGCAATCCTGTTGCCTAATCGCAATACCTGAAAAAACTTTTATTCCTCTTTCCTGAGGCTTGCATTCCTGCAATTAACCTATTCTAATTAATGTCTATAGCTATGGTACACTTTTTTTTCTTTAAAAGGAGACTCAAGCATTTCCTTATATCAATCCTCCTCCCTATAATCAACATCACACTACACGCCAACAACAGTTTACAATTCATTCCGCTGACTGCTTCTTCCCTTCCGACCAACGAAGTGCGCAATTTATATCAAGACCGTGAAGGCTACATCTGGATCTCCACCTACAACGGATTGCTTCGCTTTGACGGATATTCCAGCATCGTTTACCGCCCGAATGGCATTGATCCCAAGCATAACATTAACGGATTTGTAAACATTGTGGCCGAAGACAACAATCACAAGCTATGGATAGGAACCAACAGTGGCCTGTATGTGCTTGACAAACGTCAGGGAACTATTGAAAAAGTCATCTCTCCTCTCCTGCAAGTCAGCCATATCGAAGCCTTAACCTGTACCAGCAAAGGAGAAATATGGGTGGGAGCTAACAAAGGTATTTTCAGGAAAAAAGCAGGAAGTAATACTTTCGAATTATGCGACCCCAAAATACAAGAGACCAACCAGCCTCATTTCGATGTAAAATCCATCATCGAAGATGCAAACGGACACATATGGATAGGAACTTGGGAACAAGGTTTGCTCCGCTACAACCCGGAAAGCGACCAATTCTATACTTACAAAAATCTGAATCCTTCGCAGTCGGCCCATACTTTATTTCAAGACAATAAAGGAAACATCTGGATAGGGACCTGGCGATACGGGCTTCTCAAAATGGAGAATCCATACGATATGAATCATTATAAACTCACTTGCTTCAAACACGAAAAGGAGCGGGAAGAAAGTCTATGTGACAATATCATCTATACCATTACGCAAGACCGAAATACCGGAAAATTATGGATTGGAACACGGAGTGGACTCAGCATTCTTGAATCGGAAGCCGGAAAAGGAACATTCACAAACTATTTACCCAACCAAGGAAAAAGTCCTTTACCCTTCAACGAAGTAGATGCCCTGCTATACAGCCGCGACGGACTGATGTGGATCGGCATGCTGGGAGGAGGAGTATATACGGCAAATACCAGAAAGAAATTATTCGATTATGACCCGATTACGCCTTTGCTCAAACAGTTTCCAAGCAGTTCGGTACGCAGTGTATATCCGGCTGGAGAACAATCTCTATACATGGGGATTATGGGATACGGGCTCATCGAATACAATACAGAAAAACAAGAGATAATACATTATAAGCAACATCCCGCTTTCAAGCATCTGCCCTACATTTCGACCGTCAACGACATCATCCGGCGGTCCGACGGTTCGTTTTGCTTTGCAACTTGGGATGACGGAATATGGCTATACAATGGGAAAGAAACTAAAGTCATCAATACACAGACCCACCCAGCCTTAACCGATGTATGCATCTATTCGCTACTGGAAGATGAACGGGGCAACCTTTGGATCGGAACAAGAGCCGGATTGTGCATGCTTGACCCAGCAGGAAAAATGCGAACCATAGATATGCTTATACCCAACGAAAAACATGCGTGGGCGCAAGTTCCCATATTCAAAATCATTGAAGACAAGAACCACGATATTTGGATAGCGACACCTAACAACGGCATCTGGCGCATTACATTTGACGGGAACAAATATCATGGAAAGATTTATGCCGCTTCTCACGGCAACTCGCAATCTGTAGGTGCCATGACAATGTGTGCCGATAGCAAAAATCAGATATGGGCCGGAACCAATGGTAATGGTCTCGATTTATATGATGAAAAGAACGACTGCTTCCAATCTGTACTCAACGACCAGTTTGAACAAGGCGACGTCGTATTTTCCATGATAGAAGACAATACACAAGGTCTGTGGCTTACGACCAACACCAAGATGTATCATATCGACATCAATCATATTGATGCCGCCCACATCCATACATATACCATGGAAGAAGGACTGCAGGATCATATTTTTAACCGCAATGTGTGTTTCAAGAAGGAGGACGGTACCCTGTACTTCGGCGGTGCGCGGGGATTGAACAGTTTCCATCCCGACCAGATCGGTTACGACAGCATTTCTTATCCGGTGGTCATTACCGACTTGCGCATACACAACACCTCCATTCAGCATTTATCTCCTGCCGAAGTAAACAAAATACTCAATGCGCCGCTGGATTATGCCAGCCACATCGTGCTGCCATACGACAAAAACAATTTCAGCCTGGACTTTTCGATTCTGAGTTACATCAATCCGCTATTAAACAAATTCAAATATCAACTGGAAGGATACGATAACCAATGGATATCGACTAACGCCCGCCGACATTTTGCCTATTACAACAATCTACCGGCCGGAGACTACCTATTTAAAGTAAAAGGAGCCAATCAAAACGGCAACTGGTCTGACCGGGAACGCAGCATTCGCATTACTGTTCTTCCACCGCCATGGTTATCATGGTGGGCATATTGCCTATATATTTTGGTGGCAATAGGCATTATAACCTACCTTTATTTTACCATACGAAAGCGTATTCTAATGAGTCGTGCCATCGAACTGGGAAAACTGCAACGACAGAAACTTGAAGAAGTGAATCATGCCAAACTGCAATTCTTTACCAACATTACCCATGAACTGCTTACGCCACTTTCAGTCATTCAGGCTTCAGTCGAAGAATTGAATCTGCAATATCCACGTATGAAAAGTCAACTGAGAGGCATATCGGACAACTCCATGCGCCTCATCAGACTGATACAGCAAATACTTGAATTCCGCAAAGTAGAAAATGCCAAACAACAACTGCGCGTATCAGAAGGTAATGTCACCCTGTTCATCAAACGTTCTGTCATAGCCTTTGCCCCCTTGGTCAGAAAAAAGAAGCTGAACATCGTATTGGAAGATTTCAATACAGCCTATACCGGTTATTTCGATTCCGACAAACTCGACAAGATCCTCTACAACCTGCTGTCCAACGCAGCCAAATATACCCTCGAAGGGGGAACAATCACCCTAAAGCAACGGTACGACAACAGCGACGGGCATTACACATTCAGTGTCAATAATCCGGGAGCACCGATCCCGGAAGATAAACTCGAACACCTGTTCGAACGTTTCTACGAAGGTGAATACCGCAAATTCCATACCATAGGTACCGGAATCGGCTTGTCGCTCACCAAGGATCTCGTCAAGTTGCATCATGGACACATACATGTGACAAGCAATCAGGAACAAGGAACAACATTTACTGTCGAACTGCCTCTTGGACGAAACTATTTCAGCAATACGGAGGTCGATGATACACTCAATAACTATATAGATGACGAAGTAGAAACTTCAGAAGCCGAAGAGACTGATACTCCAACGGAAGAAGACAACAAATTCCCCGTTACGCCCAACCACGACATCCGCATTCTGCTGGCCGAAGACAACGAAGAATTAAGAAACAGCATGGCCAAAATGCTGTCCAGACATTTCTTTGTCATAGAAGCCAAAGACGGACAGGATGCCTTGGAAAAAATAAGGAAAGACAGAATCAACCTGATCGTATCCGACATTATGATGCCCCGTATCAGTGGTATAGAACTATGCAAACAAGTAAAAGCGACATTCGAGACGGCCCATATTCCCGTTATCCTTATCACGGCACGCATCAGCGATACCGACCGTGTAGAAGGTTACGACGCCGGAGCCGACGGCTACATCTGCAAACCGCTGAAAATGTCCGTACTGAATGCCAAAATAAACAATCTGCTTAAGAAGCAGGAATCAGGCAAAAACAACGATGCCCGCAAAAAACTGGTTTTTGAAGCCAAAGAGGTTGATTACACCCCACAGGATGAAGAATTCCTGAAAAAGGCATTAGACATTGTGAATCGCCATCTCGACGACCAGCAATTTGACACAACCCTCTTCACCAACGAGATGGGGATGGCCCGCACCACCTTCAACGAGAAAATGAAGCAACTGGCAGGGGTTACACCGGCCGTATTCATTTCGAATGTACGCCTGCAAGCCGCATTCAAACTTATTCAGGAGAAAAAGAAAATCCGGATTTCCGAACTGGCCTACAGTGTAGGATTCAACGATCCGAAATATTTCAGTCTCTGTTTCCGCAAGAAATTCGGTCTATCACCCAAAGACATGAAAAGTGAAGGAGAAAAGACGAACGAAGAATAAACATTGCTGCATTCAAATACAATAACCACTTTGTAGTGATTCAGCCTAAAGAACGGTATCAGGCTACAAAGTAACGCCAAAAAGGTCGAAAAACAGCCAGAAAAGGTCGAAAAAACATCAATCACCCTTTTCCGGCAGTTATTCGACCTTTCATTTTGCTCATTAATATACTTTTGCGGCAACAATTCATTTTAATCTTAAAAAACAATATTATGAACAGTAAAATTCTAACCGAAAGCAGAGCCTTAGGATTATTACTATTAGCGCTTTGCTTCTTCATCTCCCCGATGAACCTGTTTGCAAGTACCCAACAATCCGGCACCTATCGTGTGACAGGTACGGTGAAAGATGCTACCGGCGAGACAGTCATTGGTGCCAGTATCTTGGAAAAAGGTACAAACAATGGCATTATCACCGACATGGACGGTAATTTCAGCCTTTCCGTCACACCCAATTCTACATTGGTCATCTCCTTCATCGGATACGCCACACAAGAGTTCAAAATCGAACGCAACAACATGCAACTGAACGTAACGCTGAAAGAAGACAGCAAACTGATTGACGAAGTAGTGGTAGTAGGCTACGGCGTACAAAAGAAAGAAAACCTGACCGGTTCCGTTTCCGCCGTCAACTTCGACGATGTGGCCAATATGCCGGTTGCCAACACCGCCAACATGCTGCAAGGCCGGTTGCCGGGCGTAATGCTTACCGGAAACGGAGCACAGGCCGGTAAAGACAATCCGGAGATCCGTGTACGTGGTGTCGGCACCTTGGGCGATGCCAGCAAGAACAATCCGATGGTACTGATTGACGGAGTTGAAAGTTCCATCAGCCAGATTTCCGAACTGGCACCGGAAGATATCCAAAGCGTATCCGTACTAAAGGATGCAGCCTCCGGAGCCATCTACGGTGTACGTGCAGCCAACGGCGTCATCCTGATTACAACCAAACGGGGCGAAGAACAAAAGCCTACCATCAGCTATTCCGGAAGCATCGCCCTCCAACAGGCTACCGTATTGCCCGACTACGTGAATTCTTACGAATGGGCCAAAATGTACAACGAATGCAACCCCGGCAAAGCCTATACGCCCGAAATGCTCGAAGCACTGCGAACCGGTTCCGACCCCGACCACTTTGCCAATACCGACTGGGCAGGAGAAATGTTCCGTACCGCTCCCATGCATCAGCATCACCTGTCCGTATCCGGCGGTAGCAAAAACGTGCACTATATGTTCTCTACCCAATACTTCAAACAAGAAGGTATTCTGAAAAACACAGCCAACCAACGATTCAACTTCCGCTCGAACATCGATGCACAACTGGGCATTGTAAAGATTGGCTTGAACCTTTCGGGCAGCCGCCAGAGCATTGACGAGCCGGGCACACCTGTCACAGGCGATGGCTTAATGAGATATCTTACTTGGTATACACGCCCCACAGTACCCGTACAATACGCCAACGGACACTATGGTTATGTTGACGGCAACTCGACCATCGGTCAATCCGTATTCAAGAACCCCATCTACGCTTTGAACAATGGTTACAAGGACAACAAGAACTACCGCTTCGACGGCAAATTCTTCGGCGAGATCGACCTCTTCAAAGGCTTGAAATTCCGTTCCAGCTTAGCTTACAAATTCTATATGAACGACGTGACCACCTTCAACCCACGTAGCCTTGCCCGTTACAACGCCGAAGGTGAGGAACTGGCTCCTGCCGGTACCCAGAACACATTGACCGATTACCACTATTTAGAAACCAGCTACATCAACGAAAACATTCTAACCTACAACAATACTTTCGGCAAGCACGAAATCGGTGTATTGCTGGGACACTCTATCCAGGGCACACGCTGGGACAAGATGCAAGGAAGCAAGCAAGGATTTCCCACTGACAACATCTACGAAATGGACGGTGGTACACAAAACGACAAGGTAACCGGTTCTGCCGAAGAAACTGCCCTGCAATCGTTCTTCGGACGCCTCAACTACAACTACGACGGACGCTACCTGTTCGAAATCAATGTCCGCCACGACGGTTCTTCGCGCATGCCCAAGGCCAATCGTTACGCTACTTTCCCTTCATTCTCGGGTGCATGGCTCATCTCGAACGAAAGCTTCATGCAGGACATCAACTGGCTGAGCTCCCTGAAACTGCGTGCCAGCTGGGGTAAATTGGGTAACCAGGAAATCGGAAACTATGCCTACACCTCTACCCTCTCGGCACAAGGCAGCTACTACTTCGGCGATACGAAATATGTAGGTATGAAGACTTCGAAAATAGCCAACGAAAACATCAAGTGGGAAACCACCACCATCACCGACTTCGGCCTTGATGCATCATTCTGGCAAAACCGCATCAACATCGTATTCGACTGGTACGACAAGACCACATCCGACATCCTGCTGCAACTGCCTATGCCGGGCATTTTCCTCGGCTCGCTGGCTGCCCCTTACCAGAATGCCGGAAAGGTACGCAACCGCGGATGGGAATTTGCCGCCAACTATTATGACCAGAAAGGCGACTGGAGCTGGCAGGCAGGCTTCTCACTGGCAGGCGTAAAGAACGAAATCCTGAACATGAACGGATTAGAAAGCATCAGCGGAAGCACCATCAACCGCGAAGGCGAAGCCATCGGTTCCTACTATGCATGGAAAGCCATCGGCATCTACCGCACCGAAGCTGACCTGAACCGTACCAATTCGAAAGGTGAAGTCATCAAGCAGAACGGGCAGGCTCCGCAATTGGGCGACATCATGTACGAGGACTTCAACGATGACGGCGACATCAACGACGCCGACCGTCAGGTCATCGGTAATCCCTTCCCGAAACTGCAATACTCCTTCAACTTGGGTTTCACCTACAAGAATCTGGATGTAACAACCTTCTGGCAAGGTATTGCCGGCCTGAACCGCTTCAACTGGGACGAAACCACCATCTCGAACGGTGGTAACAAGACTTCACGCTGGCTCGACCGCTGGTCGCCCGAAAACCCCAATGGAAGCATGCCGCGCATGGGCGGAACCATCAACAACACGATGTCCTCCTTCTGGCTGACCAAAGGTGACTACCTGCGCCTGAAGAACATCGAAATCGGCTATACCTTCAGAAAAGAAGCCTGGATGAACAAAATCGGCGTACAAAGCCTGCGTCTCTACTTAGCCGGTACCAACCTGCTGACCTTCACTTCGCTGGACGACTACGATCCTGAAAAGCAAAGCGGAGACACTCGCAACGACGTTCACCCCAACACCAAGACTTACTCATTCGGTATTAATGTTAAATTCTAAAACTATTTGAGCACCATGAAACTAATTAATAAATACATAAGCCTGGCACTCCTTTCCGGTGCCATGATGAGTTCCTGTTCAGACAGCTTCCTGCAGAAGGACTCACTGACCGAATCGTCCTCTTCTACCTTCTGGCAGACCTCCAACGACGCCATGATGGCTTTGGCCGCCTGCTACGACGCCCTCCAGAGCAACCAGCTCTACAACTCCGACCAATACACCTTCGGGCCGCTCTATATGGAATGCGTCAGCGACAACGGCGGACACTTCAACTGGAGCGGATGGATCGAAGGCTACGACGTGGCCATGGGCATCCAAAACCCCAGTTCATGGGTATTCAGTGACTACTGGAAGGCGAATTACGAAGTCATCAGCCGTTGCAATGCCCTGATTGCCAATATCGACCGCGTAGAAATGAGCGAAACGGAAAAGGCACGCTACAAAGCAGAAGCTACCGTACTCCGCGCTCTTATCTACACCAACCTGACCATGACCTATCAGGACGTGCCCTACCTGACCGAACCTCTGACCCTCGAAAGCCCCAGCAAGGAAAAGAGCAAACGGGCCGACATCGTCAACAACGTCATTGCCGACCTGAAAGCCTGCGTCAACAGCCTGCCCGAAAAAGCCGACTTGGGTCGCCTGACACGCGGTGCCGGATACGCTATCCTCGGCCGTCTGGCCCTTTACAACGAAAAGTGGGACGAAGCCATCAACGCCTATCGCGAAGTGATGAAGCTGGGCTACAGCCTGCACCCGAAGTACAGCGAACTGTTTACCCTGGCCGGACAGACTTCGCCCGAAATCATCTTCTCCGTACGCTATGAAGGACCGGGTATGAGCGAAGGAGCTTCGTTCAACGCCCACTGGAATACACCCGGTGAATTCATCAACGGCACCATCGATCTGGCCGACGACTATTACCTGACCGACGGAAAGAAGACAACCGATACGAACTATGGCGAAATGAAAGACGGAAAACTGGACGTAAGCAAACCCAATGCCGCACATTGGGAGAACCGCGACCCACGTCTCTATGCCACCCTCTTCGTGCCCGGCATGAAGTGGAACGGTAAAGGTGGCGAAGACGCATGGTACGGAGGTGCAGCCGCTTCCCTCTCGACCGTATATGTCATGAAGTATTTCGACCCGACCGACACCAGCAACTCGTGGGACAACGGGCAGGACTTCTACGTAGTACGCTATGCCGAAGTACTGCTCTCGCTGGCCGAAGCACTGGTACAGAAGGGTGGATATGACGATGCCGAAGTACGCGGCCTCATCGACCAGGTGCGCCAGCGCGGCGACGTAAACATGCCGAAGGTAGAAGCTGTGGAAGGAACCGGCCTCAGCAAGGAGGCAATGCTGGAAGTCATCAGGCACGAACGCCGCGTCGAACTGGCTTTCGAAGGGCTGCGCCTGTTCGACGTCTATCGTTGGAAGATGCTCGACAAGGCAGTAGCCAACATCGAAAAGGAGCGCACCACACTGGGACTGGCCTACGAACCGCGCCAATACAACGGCGAACGCGACTATGTATGGCCCATTCCTACCGCCGAACTCGACTCCAATGACCTGCTCGAACAACACGAGCTCTGGAAATAACACTTTTCAGTTATCAATAGGCAAGTAAAGGATGGCCGGGCTACAAATATCCAGAAGGCCCGAGCCATCCTTTCAGCATTGTTACAACAACAGATTACATATGAAAAAAACTACAATTTCCTCCCAACGTCACAGGCTACCGCTCGTAGCAGGCCTGCTCATGCTGGCAACCTGCTTATGCGGAGGAATGCAACTGGCATCATGCTCAGCCGACAGGCCCGTAGCCTACTACATCGACCCCGTCGCCGGCAACGACGCCAACTCCGGCCGCTCGCCGCAAGAGGCCTGGCAGACGCTGGAAAAAGCCAATGCAGTCAGCCTCATGCCCGGCGAACAACTGCTGCTGAAGCGGGGCACCACCCTGAACGGACAGTTGGAAATCTCGGCTAAGGGCACTGCCGGACGCCTCGTCACCGTCGGTGCCTATGGCCCGAACACACTGCCCAAGCCCTGCATCGTAGGCGACGACACCTCCCTCTATGCCGTACGCATATTCAATTCGGAATACCTCACCCTGCGCGACCTCGAAATCGTGAACACCGGCAA
>CABROZ010000015.1 GCA_902472795.1 uncultured Bacteroides sp.
ACTTGAACCAAGGACCCTCTGATTAACAGTCAGATGCTCTAACCGACTGAGCTAACGAAGAATGTTGTTTTTTCTCAAATGCGCTGCAAAAGTAATAGGATATTTTGAAATATGCAATATCTTTGCAGAAAATTTTTCAGAAAATGGATAAAATACTTGGTTTAGGGAATGCTTTAGTCGATGTGTTGGTGACCCTTGATGATGATGCAATTTTGGATGAAATGGGGCTGTTAAAAGGAGCCATGACATTGATTGATGAAGATAAATTGCTGAAAATAAATGAATTTCTTAGTAAGAAGGAAACTCACTTGGCAACAGGAGGATCTGCGGGGAACGCTATAAGTGCCTTGGCTTCTCTTGGTGCCGTCACCGGACTGATAGGAAAGATAGGAAATGACCGATATGGCAATTTTTTCCGGGAAAGTTTTCAGAAGCGGGGAACGGAAACCTATTTGCTCACTTCCGATACCTTGCCTTCGGGCGTAGCTTCTACTTTTATATCTCCCGACGGAGAGCGTACTTTTGCCACGCATTTAGGAGCCGCTGCCGCATTGAAGGCAGAGGAACTTACGATGGATATGTTTCGAGGGTATTCTTATCTGTTTATCGAAGGATATTTGGTGCAGGATCACGACGTTATTTTGCGTGCTATTGAGTTGGCCAAGGAGGCCGGTTTACAGGTTTGTCTGGATATGGCCAGCTTTAATATTGTCGAGCACGACCAGAAATTCTTTTCATTATTGGTAAATAAATATGTAGATATTGTATTTGCCAATGAAGAAGAAGCCAAGTCTTTTACCGGTAAAGAGGCAAGAGAGGCGTTGGATGTGATTGCTGAAATGTGCAGTGTAGCTGTTGTGAAGATGGGAGCACGTGGTGCGCTTGTCCGTAAAGGCACGGAAGTTGTGGTAGTAGATGCTTGTACAGTTCCTCATGTAGTGGATACAACCGGAGCGGGAGATTATTTTGCAGCCGGTTTTTTGTTTGGGCTGACAAGCGGATACTCTTTGGAACGCTGTGCCAAAATTGGGACCTTGGTTTCGGGTGAAGTGATTCAAGTCATCGGGACAACACTGCCGGGCAAGGTATGGAATGCGATAAAAAGAAAATTAGAACTTAATAACTGATGGACGTGAGAAAGATTTTTAAGTTGCGCTGGCCGGTAGTCGTGGTATTGATACTGGGAGCGTTGGCCTTTTGGGGCTTTAAAAGCGGTGATAGCCGTAGTTTTCAGATAGCGAAGAATTTGGATGTATTCAATTCGATAGTCAAAGAATTGGATTTGTTTTATGTAGATACCATCGATCCGGACAAAACAATCCGTGAAGGCATTGATGCCATGCTTTATTCGCTCGACCCATATACGGAGTATTATCCTGAAGACGACCAAAGCGAATTGGAGCAGATGCTGAAAAATACGTATGGAGGCATCGGCTCCATCATAACCTGGGATGCTAAACTGAAGCGTTCGGTGATAGCCGAACCATACGAAGGAATGCCGGCTGCTACTTCCGGTTTGAAGGCTGGTGACGTGTTGATGGCCATTGATGGGAAAGATTTGGCGGGCAAAAATAATCAGGAAGTGAGCGAGATGCTTCGTGGACAGGTAGGTACAGGGTTCAAATTGACCGTACAGCGTCCGGGTACAGAAAAACCGCTTGATTTTGATATTGTACGCCGGTCTATCCAGTTACCTATTATACCTTATTATACTGCTTTGGACAATCATGTCGGTTATATCAACTTAAGTACCTTTTCAGGCAATCCTTCGAAGGAGTTCAAGCAGGCTTTTCTTGATTTGAAGAAAAAAGGTATTACTTCGTTGGTTATCGATTTGCGTAATAACGGTGGAGGTCTGTTGGATGAGGCTATCGAAATTGCCAACTTTTTTGTTCCTCGCGGAAAGGTTTTGGTAACTACAAAAGGAAAAATCAAGCAGGCAAGCAATACTTACAAGACGTTGCGTGAACCACTGGATCTCGATATTCCTCTGGCTGTATTGGTAAACAGTTCGACAGCTTCTTCATCCGAAATTCTTGCAGGTTCCTTACAAGATCTTGACCGTGCAGTAATTGTGGGAAATCGTACGTTTGGTAAAGGTCTGGTGCAGACTACCCGTATGCTTCCTTATGGGGGGACGATGAAGCTGACAACTTCCAAATATTATATTCCAAGTGGTCGTTGTGTGCAGGCAATCGATTACAAACATCGTAATGAAGATGGTAGTGTAGGACGTATTCCTGACAGTCTGACTACAGTTTTCCATACTGCTGCGGGACGTGAAGTGCGTGATGGTGGCGGCGTTACTCCTGATATCGAAGTTAAACAGGAAAAACTTCCTAACATATTGTTCTACCTGGTCAACGATAATTTGATATTCAATTATGCCACTCAGTATTGCTTGAAACACGCTACGATAGCGGAACCCGAAAAATTTGTGGTAACTGATGCTGACTATGCAGACTTTAAGGAAATGGTTAAGAAGGCCGATTTCAAGTACGACCAGCAGACGGAAAAAATTCTGAAGAGTTTGAAAGAAATGGCCGAATTTGAAGGCTATCTGACTGACGCATCCGAGGAATTCAATGCTTTAGAGAAGAAGTTGACGCATAACCTTGATCGTGATTTGGATTATTTCTCTAAGGATATTAAGAGTATGATTGCTCTGGAGATCGTGAAGCGCTATTACTATCAGCGTGGAGCCATTATCGAACAGTTGAAAGATGATGATGATTTGAAAAAAGCGGTTGAGATTCTGACCCATCCGGATGATTATCATAAAATGCTTAGTTCGCCGGACGTGAAGGAATAATAAATCAGCTTAATCCTTATTTTAGCCCGAATAGTACGCTATTCGGGCTTTTATGTTCTATTCTCCATTATTTTGTCTTGTTTTTCCACACTATATTATATATATTTGCAAAAAAAGACAAATGGACGTTAAGAAGAAATTCTTTGTGGTTCCTGCGCCCAGAGTTTTCTTTATGCCGAATGAAGGAACCCATAGGCATATGTAAACAGACAAAATTATGAAAAACTTCAAATCTCAGCAAGGATGGCTGATCGTTGTGATGCTTCTGCTCGTTTCAGTTTCTGTTCAGGCTCAATTCCTTCGTACTTCTTATTTTATGGAAGGAAGCCATTATCGTATGCAATTAAATCCGGCGTTGACTCCTGGGCGTGGTTATTTTAATTTCCCTGTAATAGGTTCATTCAATGCTTCGGTCAATTCTTCTTCATTGGGTTATCAGGATGTGATAGACATTATTGATAACAGTAGTGATGGCGACTATTTTTTGAGTAGTGATTTTATCAATCGTTTGGATGCTACCAACGATTTAAATGTCAATCTGAGTACGGATATTATATCTGCCGGTTGGTATAAAGGCAAGAATTTCTGGTCTTTTAATGTTGGTTTGCGCAATGATATTGGAGCCTCCGTACCTAAAACGATGTTTGAGTTTATGCGTGAAATGAATGGTGTGGACATCAATTCGATAGATTGGTCGAACTATAACCGCACGGTAGGTAAGGAAAGTCTGAATATCAATTCGTACGCTGAAGTAGGTATAGGTTTTGCACGCGATATTACATCTCGCCTGACGGTTGGTGGACGTGTCAAAGCGTTGTTGGGTATTGGCAATATGAAATTGGATATTAACAGAATGGCTGTTAATACCAATCTTCAAGGAATTGCAGATGTGGAGAACCTCGATTGGAGTCGTGTAGCAAACGATCAGGAATATGCGAATGAATTGGCCGGGAAAATTAGCGGAACAGGACGTGTTGACGTAGAAGCTCGTTTGGAAAGTTCGTTTAAGGGATTGGAACTGCAGGAGAATGAAAATGGCTATGTTGATGAAATAAAATTTGAGAGTGACAAGCTTGGCATTGCCGGTTACGGTGTAGGCATTGATTTAGGTGCATCATATAAATTACTTGACCGTTTGACGGTGTCGGCTTCAATTCTTGACTTGGGTTTTATGAAGTGGAGTAAAAGCAGTACCTCTGTTGCGACAGCCAGGAGCTCGGAAGATTTGAACTTTGATTTTAATCAGCCTACATTACAGGGTAAGCTGGATGAAGTTCAGCGTTTTGCGAATGTCGTAGGTAGTGGAGAAGTGCTGAACTATGATATGTTGCAGATGCAAGTAGATGAAAACGAAGCCAAATCTCGTTCAACCAGTTTGACTTCAACTTTGGTGATTGGAGCCGAGTATGCTTTGTTGGGTGATTGGTTGACTGTAGGTGCTTTATATACCAGCCGTTTTGCCAAGCCTAAAACGTTGAATGAGTTGACCTTCTCTGCGAACATTCGTCCTGCTAACAACTTCAATGTGGCTGCCAGCTATTCAGTTCTGCAGGGTTCTGGTAAGACTTTTGGTGTGGCAGTGAAGCTTGGGCCTCTCTTTGTGGGTACAGATTATATGTATTTGGGTGAGAATTCGAAGAATGTGAATGCATATATCGGAATTTCCTTCCCTTTAAGCAAGCAGAAGACTCCGTCTGACATTTAATGAAAGTGTTTGTTTATATATGATGAGCGGGAGTGTCTGAAAGAAGGACACTCCCGCTCAACATTTATTGGGGCTGGGGAAAATGATTTAGCAACTCTGACTTTCTTCTGTCCAGTCTCCATTGGCTTTGATAAGCTCTATCAGTTTCTCTACAGCTTCTTCTTCGGGGATATTTTTTTCAATGCATTCTTTCTTTTTGTACAGGCTGATTTTGCCGCGTCCGGCACCTACATATCCATAATCGGCATCGGCCATCTCGCCGGGACCATTGACGATGCACCCCATGATTCCAATTTTCAATCCTTTCAGATGACTGGTAGCCGCTTTGATTCGGGCTATTGTCTGGGTAAGGTCGTAAAGAGTACGTCCGCAACCGGGGCAGGAGATGTATTCGGTTTTGCTGGTACGTAACCGGCCGGCCTGTAAGATGTTGAAAGCGGTAGCATCAATTAACTTATCGTCAATGTGCAAGCCTTTTTCCGGATTGTTTTGGTTGAAAAGGAAGATGCCGTCGCAGAAACCGTCGAAAATCAGTGCTCCCATGTCGGTTGCAGCTTTCAGCTGGAAATCTTCTGTGTTTTTTTCAGCGTAATGCTGGAAGAAAATAACAGGAGTTTTCAGGCCTTCGTTCATCAACTGATGTACTAAAGCGCGTTGTTCTCCTAAACGGTTAGGATGATTACTTTGTGTAATGAGCACCATTTCCGGATGATATTTCAGGCAGGCGATGACTTCATCATTCAGACCTAAATATGTGATGAAAAGGAACTTCAGTGGGGCGGTACAAGCGCTAAGGAATGGCAGCTGGTCGCTTTTGAAGGCAGGCCATGTGTTGGGTTGGTTCTGCCAGATGTCAGCATCGACGATGAACTGTACGTCTGATTCTCTTTTATCTTCTGTTGTCAAGCAGGTTTCCGGCTGTCTGTGTCCGATATATACATAGTCGGGTATGAATGGAGGATTGAAATCCAGCTTCCCTTCTAATCGTGCGGCAACTACTACGGGTTGTTGTTCACCACCTATATTATGTATGGGGTGGGTCGTCCGGCGTGTAGGATTAAGGTAAGAGAATGCCGGAGCTGCAGCACTAGGAATGTATGGATGATTTTGGCGTTGTTCGATGTAATCGACCAATTTGCGGGCTACCGGAATTTCTGCTTCAGGTGCTTCACTCAGTGAAACCCGGATTGTATCTCCCAGCCCGTCGGCAAGCAATGCTCCAATGCCTAAAGCCGACTTGATGCGTCCGTCTTCTCCGTCACCGGCTTCGGTTACACCCAGATGAAGCGGAAAATGCATGCCTTCTTTTTCCATGACTTCGGCCAACAGGCGTACAGTGCGTACCATGATGACTGTATTGGAAGCTTTGATGGAGATGACAACATCGGTAAATCCTTCTTCTACACAGATGCGGAGAAATTCCATGCACGATTCAACCATTCCTTCAGGTGTATCGCCATAGCGTGACATGATGCGGTCGGATAATGAACCGTGGTTCACTCCGATTCGGATTGCGGTGTGATTCTCTTTACAGGTATTGAGGAAAGGAACGAAACGGTCGCGGATCTTTTGCAACTCTTTGGCATATTCTTCATCTGTATATTCCAAATGCTTGAATGTTCGGGCGGAGTCTACGTAGTTGCCCGGATTGATACGGACTTTTTCGGCATAAAGTGCTGCTACATCTGCTACTTTGGGGTTGAAGTGTACATCGGCAATCAGGGGTACCATGTAGCCATCGTGGCGTAATGCAGCATTGATGTTTCTCAGGTTCTCGGCTTCTTTGATTCCTTGAGTAGTGAGCCGCACATATTCTCCTCCGGCATCTACGATGCGTTTGGCTTGGGCAACGCAGGCTTCGGTGTCTTGTGTTGCCGTATTGGTCATGCTTTGTATGCGGATGGGGTTCGATCCTCCCATGGGAGTTGCTCCAATGTTAACTTCCGAAGTTTCTCGGCGAGAATAATTGAATAAGTCCACGTATGTAGGTGATTAGAGATTAGTATTATAGTAATATAAGTAGAGGCTGTGCCACATAGAACTGCCCTATTGTGACACACCCTCTATAAGTTGTTACAAATACAATCTATATTTCGTCTGATAGATGGGAAATATAGGTTTAATTGGTCTTGTATTCGTATTTGATTTCTTTCAGATCCTCATTAGCCTTGACAATTTTCTTTTTCAGTCCTTCTTTGTAAGACGCGAAATTTTCGGCTAAGATAGGGTCGCTTAATGCCAATATCTGTACGGCCAGGATTGCTGCATTCATGGCGCCATCGATGGCAACAGTTGCTACCGGTATGCCGGGAGGCATCTGAATGATGGAATACAGAGCATCCATTCCGCTTAATGCAGAACCCTTAATAGGAATTCCAATGACGGGTAGTGTGGTGTTTGCTGCAATAACTCCCGGGAGTGCTGCAGCCATGCCGGCTGCGGCAATAATAACTTTAATACCTCGTTTGCCGGCATTTTTGGCAAAGTCCTCTACGGCTTCGGGGGTACGGTGAGCCGACAAGGCGTTCATTTCGAACGGTACGTGTAAGTCGTTGAGCAGTTGTGCGGCCTTTTCTACGATGGGAAGGTCGGAGGTACTGCCCATGATGATACTGACAATCGGTGAATACATGTTCTTTTTTTATTAATAGATATTAGTATGATTGAGGTGAACCATTGTGTGTACGGTTCACCCTATTTCGTTTCGACAATGAAACGTTCGTCAGGCATTGACTAATGCCTTATAAGCTTCAGCATCCAGCAACTGGCTGAAATCGGCGTCTTCTGACGGTTTGATCTTTATGATCCAGCCTTCACCGTAAGGATCCTGATTGACGAGTTCCGGTTGGTCGGCCAGTGTTTCGTTCTGTTCCAATACGGTACCGGATACCGGTAAAAACAGGTCGGAAATAGTCTTCACAACTTCGATGGTACCGAATGTATCGCCGGCAGCCAAAGTTTCGTCCACTGTAGGAATATCTACAAAAACGATATCGCCTAACTGCTCTTGTGCATAGTCGGTTATGCCTACATAAGCTACGTCACCTTCTACGCGAATCCATTCATGTTCTTTCGTGTACTTAACATCTGTCGGAAAATTCATAATTTTTAGTTTTAAGGGGTTAGTATTCTTGTTAATTGTAATTTCATATTTTATTCCTTGTATATCACGGAGTGTCTGATCTTTCTGCCAATCAAAAGAGGAAGATGCGGAACAGGATATTGCTTAATGGATGCAGAACAAGCAATGAGCAAATCAGTCCGACTGCGAATCCTCCGATCACCTCGCCCAAGTTGTGATGGCTGAGTATGAGCCGTGCCGTTCCTAATATGCCGGATATCAGGATAAACAGGCACAACCACCATACCGGATTGTAGCCGAACAGGGCACTGAAAGATATCAATCCTCCGACGATAGCTCCGGAACCGGCCATGTGTTCGCTCAGTTTCCACCATAGATTCAATACGACACAGATGATCATCATGATCAGTGCAGCCAGAATGATGCCGGTCATGTACCACGGGATGTTAAGACGGTGCATCATGAGCAGGCAGAATACGTAGGAAGCAATGGTCAGGATAAACGGGACATAACGTTTTTTGCGATCGGTCAAGTCTTCAGCAGTAAACCCATTGATTTTCTTAAAGATGAAGATGGTGAGCATGGGCATCAGGATAGTGAAACAATAGACGATACCCAATACAATCAGCTTGTATTGTATTGGCATGATGCGCAGATAAGAAAAAATAAATAGAATCAGGAATGCCAAAAAAGGGATGGAGAACGGCGTAAATACAGCCGAAATCACTTTGGCAATCCTTATTAGGGTTTTGTCTGCGATGATACGTTCTTCTATCATGATTCCATTGTTGTTTATTCTGACGAGTTGCATTCCTTGCGGCTAAGGAAGCAGACGATTGTCTCTCTCCATAGCTTATCTTCTTAGCCGGGCAACGGGTATATTCATTTGCTGACGGTATTTGGCTACGGTGCGCCGTGCTATCGGATAACCTTTCTCTTTCAGCATTTCAGTTAGCTCATCGTCGGTATAAGGTTTCTTTTTATCTTCGTTATCAATACATTCTTTTAAAATCTTGCGTATTTCGCGGACCGACATTTCTTCACCTTCTTCGGTGGTGTAGCCATCGTTGAAAAAGAATTTCAAGGGGTAAATGCCGTAGTTGGTCTGTACGTATTTACTGTTGCTGACGCGCGATATGGTCGAAATGTCCAGTCCTGTACGTTCGGCTACATCTTTCAGTATCATGGGGCGCAACAGCGATTCGTCACCTTCGAGGAAGAAGGGGCGTTGCAGGTCGATGATGGCTTGCATGGTAGTCATCAGGGTATTTTGCCGTTGCTTGATGGCATCGATGAAACCTTGAGCCGCATCCATTTTTTGCTTGAGGAACATCATGGCTTCTTTGGATTCTTTCGACTGGTTGGCCTTGTTCTTGGTGTGTTCCTCGACCATCTCGGTGAAGTCACGGTTCATGCGCAGTTCGGGCATGTTGCGGTTGTTCAGGGTGAGGTTGATGGTGCCGTCGTCGTATGTATCCACAATGAAGTCGGGGACGATTTGCTGCATGTTTTTGCCAATGGCTTCACCCAGCGATGCGCCGGGTCGTGGATTCAGTTTGCATATTTCCTTAATAGCCTGTTGGAATGTGTCGTCGTCGAGGTTCAGCTTTTGCTGTATCTTGTCCCAATGCTTACGGGTAAATTCGTCGTAACATTCCGTGATGATTTTCTCTTCGATATATAATACGGAATCTTTTGCCGGATGCTGCTGCTCTATTTTTCGTCGTATCTGGATGAGCAGGCATTCCTGCAAGTTGCGTGCTCCCAGTCCTGCCGGGTCAAAGTCCTGAATGATTTTCAGTGCCTGTTCCAGTTCTTCGGTACTGGCATTGATTCCCGAGTAGATGGCAAGTTCGTCGCTGATGCTATCCAGCGATTTGCGCAACAAACCGTCGTCGTCCAGCGAACCTATCAGATATTCGGCCAGTTCGCGCTGATGTTCGGTCAGGTCGCGTTCGCCTAATTGTTCCTTGAGGGTCTCGTAGAACGAGGTCGAGTCCGAGAATGGTATTTCTTCGGGTTGCTCGCCTTTGGTGCGATTGTTTTCCTGAAGTTTATAATCGGGAATGTCGTCTTCGTTCAGATAGTCGCTCAACGAGTCGTAACTGGTATCGCCTTCATCGTTGTTGTCTGTTCCGTTTTCGTCGCTTTCGGAGTATTCGTCATTGGAAGTTTCTTCCTTTCCTTCTTCCAGTGCGGGGTTTTCCAGCAGTTCGGCACGTACGCGATCCTCCAGTTCCACTGCCGGAAGTTCGAGCAGTTTTACTACCAGAATTTGCTGCGGCGACAGGGTTTGTATCTGTTGCTGCGCCTGAGTCTGTATCTGTCGGGATCCTTGTGCCATATTTTTATCCAGTTATGATTCTCACCGCAAAAATAGTGAATAGTTCGGTAATGTGAAATCTTCGCCCGTTATATTTTCGAGTAGGCCGGGCTGGCTTTACTTGTATCTGCCGCTCTGTCGGATCGGCGTGAACGGAGAACAATTGATTTCCGTTCGTGTTCTTACCTGAAAGTTGTATTCTCATCAGTATGAGAATTGTTTTCTCATAGTTGTGAGAATGTTCTTCTCATTATTGTGAGAATAGCTTTCTCATAGTTATGAGAAACGGCAGGGGCAAGAAGATGAGGAGTAGCAACTAAGCAGGTTGAAAACTTAGGCTTTCATTTGTTTCTGCGGTCACCTTTGCTTATCTTTGTTGCAATCAAATTATTAAAATAGAAACGTCATGTTTGCTAAAGAAACCTATGTACAGCGCAGAGCCCAGCTGAAGAAAAATATGGGTTCGGGGATATTACTGTTTTTGGGTAACGACGAACAAGGTCTGAACTACGAGGATAACACTTTCCGTTACCGCCAGGACTCCACTTTTCTTTATTACTTTGGTTTGTCGTTTGCAGGTCTTTCTGCCATCATCGATGTTGATGAGGACCGGGAGATTATTTTCGGCGACGAGCTTACCATAGATCACATTGTCTGGATGGGGACACAACCCACCCTGCACGAGAAAGCAGCGGCAGTCGGGATTACCGAGACTCGCCCTTATGCCGAGATCGCCGATTATTTGAAGAAAGCCAAATCGCAGGGGCGTACCGTTCATTATCTGCCGCCCTATCGTGCCGAACATAAGCTGAAGCTGATGAATTGGTTAGGAGTGGCTCCTGCATTGCAGGAAGGTTCCGTTCCGTTTATTCGTGCCGTGGTAGCACAACGCAACCACAAGTCGGCCGAAGAAATAGAAGAAATAGAAAAGGCTTGCAATGTGACAGCCGATATGCATATTACAGCCATGAAGGTGCTCCGTCCTGGCATGTACGAGTATGAGGTCGTTGCTGAAATGAATCACGTGGCGCAGCGCAACAATTGCGACCTTTCGTTTGCCACCATTGCTACCATCAACGGACAGACGCTTCATAACCATTATTATGGAAATAAGGTGAAGCCGGGAGATTTATTCCTGATTGATGCCGGCGCTGAACTGCCTTCGGGCTATTGCGGCGATATGTCGTCCACAATTCCTGCCGACAAGACCTTTACGCCGCGTCAGCGTGCTGTTTACGAGATACAGAATGCCATGCATATAGAGTCGGTTAAAGCATTGCGTCCGGGCATTCCTTACATGAAGGTGTACGATCTTTCCGCTCGTGTCATGGTGGAGGGATTGAAGGATCTGGGACTGATGAAGGGCAATGCCGAAGATGCTGTACGCGAAGGTGCTCATGCTTTGTTCTATCCTCACGGGCTGGGTCACATGATGGGGCTCGACGTGCACGACATGGAAAACCTGGGCGAACAATGGGTTGGTTACGATGGGCAACCGAAGAGTACTCAGTTTGGCCGCAAGAGCCAGCGTCTGGCCATTCCTTTGGAACCGGGTTTTGTACATACGGTAGAGCCGGGCATCTATTTTATTCCCGAACTGATAGATCTTTGGAAGAGTGAGAAAAAGTTCGCCGACTTCATTAATTACGATAAGGTAGAAGAGTATCGTCATTTTGGAGGTATCCGAAACGAGGAGGACTATCTGATTACCGAAACAGGCGCACGCCGTTTGGGTAAGAAGATTCCGTTGACTCCCGATGAAGTAGAAGCATTGCGTTGATGCGGATCTAATTCGCGGGAGACTGCCGGAGAAAACAGCGGGTGACATGAATGCAGATGCGGCAAAACCGTATCGCATGCTGTCACCCGCTGCCTTTTTGGGGTCAGGCATGCAATTCAAGCACGAATCGTGTTCCTTTGGTATAACTTTCGTCCAAAGTCAGCGAACCGTTCATTTTGGTTGCTATCAAGGCACAAATGGGCAATCCCAGGCCGTCGCCTTTTGTCAGGTCCTTCACTTCGGAAAATGGCTTGAAGATATTGGCCCGTTTCTCTTCGGCAATGCCGCATCCGGTATCGCTTACGATAAACTGGTGGGTGTGTGCGCCACGCTTCTTGAAATCCAACCATATTTTACCTTCGGCCGGCGTATATTCGGCGGCATTCTGCAACAGGTGGAGCAGGATGTGTTCCAGCTGTTCGGCATTGATTTTCACATTCAGTTTCGGAGCATTGACAGTGAGGGTAACATTCGGTTTGGTCTGGCCTTTGATCTTATCCATTACGTTTTCGCAGAAGTTCGAAATATTTTTTTCTTCCATTTCGTAAGGTTCGTCTAAGCTGCTTTCCAGTTCCGACAGTTCCTGTATGTGTGCATTGAATGTACGCAGCGCTTTCACTCCGGGCAGCTTGGCATCCAGGGTGTCCAAGGTAGGTTCCATCTGGGCAGAGATGTTTTGTATGAATTGAGTTTTCAGCTCATTATGTTCGTTGGCGATGCTGATGGCTTTCTTTTGTTTACGTGTCAGCACAATGAAGCGCAGCAGGACAATGGCACCGAATATCAGTGCAGCAGCCAGAATCGCAGCCAGTACGCACAGTCCGATGATGATGTATTGTTTGGCATTGAGCGAGTCGTCCTTGTCTTGAATGGTGGTCAGACTTTCGTCATATTTGCGTTTCAGGGCATTCAGCTCGTCTTGTGCGGTCAGGGCTTTTACAGAGTCGTTCCATACGATGTATTTGTCGTATGTACGAGCCACCAGTCCGGCATTGTTGGCTTTGCGGGCTATACCGATCAGCGTTTTGTAGCATTCGTCCACTTTGGCATAGTTTTTCTGATCTTTGTATTTTCCTATCAGACGATTGATGGCTTCGTCGCCCTGAGCGTTCATGCCAAAGGTATAGTAGTAGGTTGCCTGAGTGTAGAGCAGATCATTGTTGAGTGAGTCGTTCTTGGCAGCCTGCGCAGTCTCTTCCAGGCGGGTAAGTTGTTCTTTGGCCCGTGAAGGATTCTTCAAGTTGATGTACATCTGCAGCCGCTCTTTGACGATGGGAAAACGGAGTTCGGGGAATGCTTTCTTTTCTTTCTGTTCTCCGGTATAGACTACAGCTTCGGCACCTCTCAGCATGTCGAAGGCTTCTTTATAATAGTTTTCCCGATGGTAAAGAGCACTCACTTTGACACCGCATTCCACGGCTTTTTCATAGTTTCCTTGTGTTGCATAAGCATTATAGGCTTGCAGAAAGAGGTAGCGCGACTTGATGTATTCCTTTTGTGCCAGGTTTTGTTGCGCTTGTTTCATCAGGTCGTCAGCGCGGTTTTGGGCATAGGTTCCTTCGAGGCAGCACAAGGCTGCCAGAAGGAACATGATTACTGTTTTTCTCATTGTTTTGTTTTTGTTTATTTTTTGATTTGGATAGTTGTATGCTGTATGTTTATGGTTCTGTGGGCAGAAGTTGCTGTTATTCCCAGTTGTCTGTTCTGAAGGGGTAGAGCGGAAGCTCTCTGATGTTGGCAACGTTGCCCGGTTTGAAGTCACGGAAGCCATATCGTACGGCTACCGGGTTTGCCACCTTGTCAGAGCTTACTTTGATCTGTCCTCCGTTCAGTTCGGCTTTTGCCGGGTAGAATACCTTGTCCTCGCTGGCTATTTCAAATCCCTGTATGTCGGTCATGCGGTTGAATCCTTCGCCGGCATGGTCGAACGAGAGGAGGACTGATCCGTCTTTTACTTCCATCGACTTGTACATCGGCCCGACGGCTTCGATACCTTTTATCTGATAAGTTTTGCTGAGAGCCATGTAGGCAAGTCGTTTCCCTACGTCGCTTTTATCTTTCGGGTGAATGTTGTACTGCTCGTAGTTTTCCACGAGATCATTGGTCGAGATCATTCCGCTGTTGGGGATTATCTTCTGCGCATTGAACTGAGCTTCGCGCAGCAGTGCGCTGTAGTAGTTTTCGCTGGAACCGTACGGTGCTATTTCAACATAATAGAACGGCAATTCGCCCAGTCCCCATTCTTTTCGCCAAAGTTCAACCAAGGTTTTCAGGCGTTCGGCGTATGTCTTGTGCTTTCCGACGTTCGATTCACCCTGATACCAGAGGAACCCTTTGATGGTATAGTTCTGCAGGGGTTTCACCATGCCGTTGTACATCAGTGTCGGACTCATGTAGTGCCACCAGTCGTGACCTTCTTCCTTGCGGATGTCACGCTCCAAGTTGATGTCCGGATATTGTGCTACGATGTCGCGTGGAAGCCAGCCTTCAACGGTAGAGCCTCCCCAGCTGCTGTTGATGATGCCGATGGGGATGTCGAGCACTTTATTCATCATCATGGCAAAGTGAAAGCCGGTAGCGCTGAAAGCCGGTGCATTCTCCGGACAGCTGACTTTCCAGCTTCCTTTGCAATTGTCAACCGGTTCTACCTGGCCGTTCTTTTCGATGGTGGCTACCCTTATGCCTTTCCATTGGGCCGAGGTAGCAATGGTTTCGTTGGCACCTGCTACCGGGCAGTTCCAGAATCCGGCTAAGGGCATTTCCATGTTCGACTGTCCTGAGCAGAACCATACTTCACCTATCAGCACGTTGTTCAGCTGTGTCTCTTCGCCATCCGAGAACGTGATGCTGTAGGCATTATAGCTGGCTGCTGGGGTTTGTACTTTGGTTATCCATTTCCCGTCTTTATCCGCCGTAACCGTGTATGTGCGGTTGTCCCATGAAGGGCGAATATTCACTTGGGCATTGGCTTTGGCTTTTCCCCAAAGTTTCACTTCGGTTTGCTGTTGCAATACCATGTTGTCACTTAGTATGTCGGGCAGGACAACTTTTCCCCAACTTGCCGTCTGCATCATGAGCAGACATGCGGCTATTGCTAATTTCTTCATTTTGTTATGTATTTAATGTTTTTCCTTTGTATGTTCTGATACTTTGTGAATCAGTATTTGAAACTGCTTCCTCCCAAAAATTCACGGAGCAGGGAGGTTGGCGGAATCTCTTTGTCCTGCACGGGTATGAAGTATTTGATGAATTTCAGCAGCCGGTAGGCTTCGGCATATTCCGGACAGTTGCGCGGTACGCTGTTCAGTATCGGTTCGGCGTGTGACCGGAGTACGGCAAATTCGAACAGCAGGGCCGAGTTGAACATGACGTCGGCATTTTCCTGGTAAGGGAATATCCACTTGTCCTCGCCGGCGCGTACGCTTGGCCAGCGCGAAATGGTTTCCTGCGCCGAATATCCTCTGTAGTTGAAGTCCCGGATGATGCGGCGCAGCAGTCGGTTATCGGTCGTAGGAATCCAGTTATGGTCGTCCAGCGAAATGGTGGTCAGTGCCGAGACGTAGATCTTATATTTGCTTTCGGCAGGAATTTGTGGAGTCAGTTCCGGGTTCAAGCCGTGAATACCTTCCAGGATGAGGATGGTGTGCTCGTCGATACGTAATTTATCGCCTTTAAATTCCTTTTTCCCTAATGTGAAGTTGAAGCGGGGAAGTTCCACTTCCTCTCCTCTCAGCAGGGCCTGTAGCTGTTCGTTGAACAGTTTGAGGTCGAGTGCATACAGCGATTCGTAGTCATAGTTCCCGTTCGCATCGCGCGGAGTGTCTTCGCGATCCACGAAGTAATCGTCCAGCGAGATGGGGTAAGGGCGCAGTCCGTTGGTCATCAGCTGTACGGAGAGCCTTTTGCTGAAGGTCGTTTTGCCGGATGAGGACGGTCCGGAGATCAGTACCAGTTTGACACGGTTCCCGTTCTCGCCCCGGTGGTAAATGTCATCGGCGATCTGGGCGATTTTTTTCTCCTGCAGAGCTTCAGCCACGTTGATGAGGTCGGTGGCATGTCCGTTTTCACAAGCCAGGTTGAAGTCGCCTACGTTGCTCAGTCCCATGATGTGGTTCCAGCGCAGGTGTTCTTTGAATACGTCGAGCATCTTTTCCTGTTTCACCACTTCTTCCAGAACATTCGGATTTTCTTTGTTGGGGATGCGCAGCAACAGGCCGTCATAGTATTTGATGATGTCGAACAGCTTGATGAATCCTGTGCTTGGCAGCAGGTTGCCGTAGTAATAGTCAACGGTGTCGCCCAATGTATAATAATAGGTATAGAGCGAGCCCGACGTTTCCAGCAGTTTTACTTTATCGTCCATTCCCCGTTCGCTGAAGACGCGGACGGCCTCGGACGTATGGCATTCGGTGCGGTGGAAGGGAATGTCTTCGGCGATGATTTCCTGCATGCGTTTCTTGATGGTCTGTACGTCCTCCAGTTGGACGGGTCGTCCGATACGAAGGTTGCAGAAGTAGCCTTTCGAAACCGGATGCTCGACATACAGTTTGCCTTCGGGAAACAGCTCGCTGACAGCTTTGTACAAAATGAAACACAGGGAGCGGACATAGGTGCGCATACCTGATGGGTCGCGGACGTCCAGAAACTCCACATCCTTGTTGTTGTACACCCTGAAGTTCAGGCCTTCGGAGCGGTTGTTGACTTTGGCGCTGACGACCTGATAGGGAAAATTAAGATTAAATCCGTAATAAATATCCAAAAGTGAGCTCCCGATAGGAAATTCTTTATAAATATTATTATTTTTGCAACATATTTGTAACATGTGTTTCATAATGTCCTTTTTAATGGTAAATATACGCTAAATATAGGACTTAATAATGCATGAAGCAATGAAACCTCATAATTAATTATAGATGGAATATTCTTTTTATGATTTTTTAAAGCTGCTAGGTTCATTGGCTTTATTCCTGTATGGAATGAAAATCATGAGCGAGGGGCTTCAAAAGTTTGCGGGCGACAGGTTGCGTAAGATTCTGACCGCCATGACGACAAACCGAGTGACAGGTGTTCTTACGGGTATGCTGATCACAGCACTTATCCAGTCTTCTTCTGCTACAACCGTAATGGTGGTTAGTTTTGTTAATGCCGGTTTGTTGACCTTGTCGCAGTCCATCGGCGTTATTATGGGAGCCAATATCGGTACCACGGTCACGGCCTGGATCATATCGGCCTTGGGCTTTAAGGTGGATATAGCAGCGTTTGCCCTTCCTTTGTTAGCTTTTGGTATTCCTCTACTGTTTTCCCAAAAAAGTTCCCGAAAGTCGGTTGGTGAGTTTATTTTTGGTTTTTCGTTCCTGTTTATGGGACTTTCCTATCTTCAGAGCAATGCTCCCGACCTGAAAGATAATCCTGATATGCTGGCATTTGTGCAGAACTATACGGATATGGGGTTTGTGTCCATTCTGTTGTTTGTGCTTATCGGTACTGTTCTGACCATGATTGTGCAGGCATCGGCGGCAACGATGGCCATTACTCTGATTATGTGTGCCAACGGCTGGATCAGCTTTGAGTTGGGTGCGGCTCTTGTGCTGGGCGAGAATATTGGAACCACGATAACGGCCAATCTGGCGGCATTGACGGGAAATACGCAGGCACGAAGGGCGGCATTGGCCCATTTGGTGTTCAACGTGTTTGGTGTGATATGGGTGTTATGTCTGTTTGTGCCTTTCACTAACGCCGTATCCTGGTTTGTGGACAATGTGATGGGCACTAACAGTCCTGCGGTAGCTGTTTCGTTCAAACTTTCGGCATTCCATACGGCTTTCAACATCTGTAATGTGCTGGTGCTGATTTGGTTTGTCAAGTTCATCGAGCGTACGGTATGTGCCATCATTCCTTTAAAGGAGCAGGACGAGGAATACCGCTTGCGTTTCATTTCGGGCGGTATGCTGTCCACGGCAGAGCTCTCCATCCTGCAGGCAAGCAAGGAGATACACCTGTTTGCCGAGCGTACTCACCGTATGTTTGGC
The DNA here is from genome assembly GCA_902472795.1 of uncultured Bacteroides sp. Classification (GTDB taxonomy): domain Bacteria; phylum Bacteroidota; class Bacteroidia; order Bacteroidales; family Bacteroidaceae; genus Bacteroides. The sequence goes on from CABROZ010000015.1 coordinate 17,732, forward strand.
ATGGTGCGCGATTTGCTTCATACCGAGAAGGATGACGACTTTATGAAACTGTTCAGTCGGATCGAAAAATACGAAAACATCAGCGACAGCATGGAGCTGGAAATCGCCAACTATCTGAATTCGGTTTCTGAGGGGCGGTTGAGCTCGGAAAGCAAACTGCAGATACGGGCCATGTTGCGCGAGGTGACCGAGATCGAGAGTATCGGCGACAGTTGTTACAATCTGGCTCGTACCATCAATCGCAAGCGGCAGTCGAATCAGGACTTTACCGAAAGCCAGTACGAACACATTCACACGATGATGAATCTGACGAACGAGGCTCTGGAGCGGATGATTGTGATTATCGAGCATACCGATCACCAGAGCAGCGACGTGAACCAGTCATACAACCTGGAGAACGAAATCAACAACTATCGCAACCAGTTGAAGAATCAGAATATAGTAGATGTCAACAACAAGGAGTATAGCTACCAGATGGGTGTACACTACATGGATATCATAGCCGAATGCGAGAAGCTGGGCGACTATGTGGTGAATGTGGTAGAGGCCAGTTGTGATATCAAAGAAAAGAAGGCTTCGTAACGACGAAGCCTTCTTCCTTGACTTTTGCGGTTATTTCAATCTGGTTTAGTGAGTTACCTCAAAATCTTCTTTACCGACGCCACACAGCGGGCATACCCAGTCGTCGGGGAGGTCTTCGAATGCGGTACCGGGCGCAATGCCGTTTTCCGGATCACCCAGTTCAGGGTCATAAATGTATTCGCATACGGTGCAGATGTATTTATCCATATTTCTATTCGTTTTTAAGTGGTAAATAATTTAATTTATTAATCTCAGTTTATAAACACAGAAAACTGTCTGATTGTTCACTGACAGTTGCATATCTCTTTCCTAAAAAAGATTTAATAGCATTAACAGTCTGAATTATTGTTGTATTTTTGTGCTCAGTTAATTTAAAACATGAACAATCTGCATGAGCGCAATGAAAGAAAATGTCAATCACGTCGGGTTGACCGATGAAGAGGTGCGCAGAAGTCGTGCCGAACACGGGGTGAATCTGCTGACCCCTCCCAAACGCCCTTCTCTTTTCAAACTCTATTTGGAGAAATTTCAAGACCCCGTCGTCAAAGTGCTCCTTGTCGCCGCCTTGTTTTCATTGGTTATCTCGATTGTCGAGAACGAGTATGCTGAAACCATCGGTATCATAGCTGCCATTCTGCTGGCTACCGGTATCGGTTTCTTCTTCGAATACGATGCCAACAAGAAGTTCGACCTGCTGAACGCCGTCAACGAAGAAACGCTGGTCAAGGTAATGCGCAACGGACACGTGCAGGAAGTGCCCCGCAAGGATGTAGTGGTAGGCGACGTCGTACTGTTGGAAACCGGTGAAGAAATACCTGCCGACGGCGAACTGTTGGAGTCTGTTTCCCTGCAGGTCAACGAATCCAACCTGACCGGTGAGCCGGTTGTTTCAAAGACAACTGTCGAAGCCGATTTCGATAAGGAAGCCACGTATGCATCCAACCGCGTGTTGCGAGGTACGACGGTGGTCGATGGCCACGGCATGATGCGTGTCGAGGCGGTAGGCGATGCGACCGAGATTGGTAAGGTGGCCCGTCAGAGCACCGAACAGAGCACCGAACCTACACCTCTTAATATACAGCTCACCAAGCTGGCCAACCTGATCGGCAAGATTGGTTTCACGGCTGCCGGACTGGCTTTTGCCATCTTCTTTGTGAAGGATGTCATCCTCTTCTACGACTTTTCTTCGTTCCATACCTTTGCCGACTGGCTGCCTGCCTTGCAGGCCACGCTGAAATACTTCATGATGGCCGTTACGCTGATTGTGGTGGCTGTGCCCGAAGGTCTTCCGATGAGTGTCACGCTGAGCTTAGCGCTGAACATGCGTCGTATGCTCTCTACCAACAATCTGGTGCGCAAGATGCACGCCTGCGAAACGATGGGTGCCATTACCGTCATCTGTACCGACAAAACCGGTACGCTGACGCAGAACCAGATGCAGGTATATGAGGCCGGTTTCTATGGGTTGAAGAACCGCAGCGACCTGGCCGACGATGAATTGAGCCGTGTGGTGATGGAAGGTATCAGTGCTAACTCGACGGCCTTCCTCGAAGAAGCTGCGCCTGGCGAGAAGGTGAAAGGGGTGGGTAATCCTACCGAGGTAGCCCTGTTGCTGTGGCTCAATGCGCAGGGAAAGGATTATCTGAAGTTGCGCGAGGCGGCTCAGGTGGTCGATCAGCTGACTTTCTCGACCGAACGCAAGTTTATGGCTACGCTGGTTCAGTCGCCTCTGTTGGGTAAGAAAGTGCTGTATGTGAAAGGTGCGCCCGAAATCGTTTTAAGCAAGTGTAAGGATGTAGTGCTGGACAGCGGACGTACCGATGCCGCAGCTTACCGACCGACAGTCGAGGCTCAGCTGCTGGGTTATCAGAATATGGCCATGCGTACGTTGGGCTTTGCCTATAAGATCGTGGCCGACAACGATACGCGCGACTGCGCCACGCTGGCTGCCGACGGCGATCTTTCCTTCGTAGGTGTGGTAGCCATCAGCGACCCCATCCGTCCCGATGTGCCTGCCGCCGTTCAGAAGTGCCAGTCGGCCGGCATTGCCGTGAAGATTGTGACAGGCGATACGCCGGGCACCGCTACCGAGATTGCCCGTCAGATAGGACTCTGGAAACCGGAAGACACCGAACGCAACCGCATCACCGGGGCCGACTTTGCCGCCCTGACCGACGAAGAAGCGTTGGATCGCGTGATGGATCTGAAAATAATGTCGCGTGCACGGCCTACGGACAAACAACGCCTCGTGCAACTGCTTCAGCAGAAAGGAGCCGTGGTGGCTGTGACGGGCGACGGTACGAACGATGCTCCCGCCCTGAACCATGCACAGGTAGGCCTTTCGATGGGTACGGGTACATCCGTGGCCAAGGAAGCCAGCGACATTACCTTGCTCGACGACTCGTTCAACAGTATCGGCACCGCCGTCATGTGGGGCCGTTCGCTCTATAAGAACATACAACGTTTCATTGTCTTCCAGCTGACCATCAACTTCGTGGCACTGTTCATCGTGTTGCTGGGTTCGTTAGTGGGCACCGACCTGCCGCTCACCGTGACGCAGATGCTGTGGGTGAACCTCATCATGGACACCTTTGCCGCTTTGGCATTGGCCTCCATTCCGCCCAGTGAAAGCGTAATGAAGGAGAAACCCCGCAAGCCGACCGACTTTATCATCACTCCGGGAATGCAGCGGATGATCTTCGGCGTGGGACTGGCCTTTGCCTGCATCCTGATGGGTATGCTACTCTACTTCGAACAGGAGGGTATGACGGTGCGCGAACTGACCATCTTCTTCACCTTCTTTGTGATGCTCCAGTTCTGGAACCTCTTCAACGCCCGTGTGTTCGGTACAACCGATTCGGCCTTTAAGGGTATCTCCAAATCCTACGGCATGGAGTTCATCGTACTGGCCATTCTGGTAGGACAGTTCCTGATTGTACAGTTTGGTGGGCCGGTATTCCGTACCGAGCCGCTCGACGGAATGACGTGGCTGGCAATCATTGCTTCGTCGTCGCTGGTATTGTGGGTAGGCGAGATTGTACGTTTAGTTCGCCGTTTAATGCAGAAAAAACAATGATACAGAAAGAGATAAAGAATCTGATTTTCGACTTCGGCGGTGTGCTGATCGACCTTGACCGCGGACGTTGTGTCGAACGCTTCACACAGCTGGGGCTGGAGCGGGTCGAAGAGATGCTGGGCCTGTACTACCAGCAGGACTTCTTCCAGCAATACGAGAAAGGGCTGATCAGCAGTGCCGCGTTCCGCGACGAAATCCGTGCGAAGTCTATCCGTCCGCTGACCGATGCCGAGATAGATGATGCCTGGAACAGCTTCCTCGTCAGCATTCCTTCCTATAAGCTCGACATGTTGCTGGAGCTGCGCCGTCATTACCGGGTATGCCTGCTGAGCAACACCAACGAGATTCACTGGCAGTGGGCGTGCGCCAACGCGTTCCGCTACAAGGACTACGGAGTAAACGATTACTTCGAACGTATTTATCTGTCCTACGAGATGCGTCTGGCCAAACCCGATGTCGAGATTTTCCGCCGTGTGCTGGCCGATGCCGGTATGCGTGCCGAAGAAACCCTGTTTATCGACGACTCGGCAGAGAATTGCCGGTCGGCCGCATCGCTGGGGCTGTTTACTTATACTCCGAAACCTCATGAAGATTGGAGACCACTTTTCAGATAACTGCCCGAAAGTAGCTACCATCGGCTTCTTCGACGGGGTGCATCGGGGACACCGGTTCCTGATCGGACAGGTGCGTGCTATGGCCGCCGAGCGTCGTTGTGCGTCGGCTGTGGTGACGTTTCCGGTGCATCCGCGCAAGGTGATGCAGCCCGAATTCTGTCCGCAGCTGCTGACTACCTGCCGCGAAAAGGAAGAACTGCTGTCTGCTACAGGTATCGATTATTGCCTGATGCTCGATTTCACTCCCGAACTGGCCTGTTGTTCGGCACACGACTTCATGGCCCTGCTGAAAGAACGGTATCAGATTCAGGCTTTGGTGATAGGATACGACCACCGGTTTGGGCACAACCGCAGCGAAGATTTCGACGACTACGTGCGCTACGGTGCCGAACTGGGCATGGAGGTACTTCCGGCTTCGGCCTACTACTGCGAGGATGGCAGCGAAGTCAGTTCTTCCTGCATCCGCCGTTTGCTCAGCGTTGGCGACGTGTCGGGGGCAGCGCGTGGTTTGGGGTACGATTATTTTCTGCGGGGCACGGTGGTGAGTGGCTATCGGGTGGGGCATACGCTGGGTTTCCCTACTGCCAACCTTCGGGTGGACGAGGCCGATAAGCTGATTCCTGCTGACGGGGTGTATGCCGTTCGGGTGACGGTCGATGGCAGGCAGTATGGCGGTATGCTGAGCATAGGCTATCGCCCTACGTTGGACAACGGCCCCGACCGCAGCATCGAGGTCTATATCTTCGATTTTCATGCCGACATTTACAATCATCCGCTCCGTCTTTCTTTCGTGCGTCGCCTCCGCGAGGAACTGAAGTTTGCCTCGATAGACGAACTCGTGACACAGCTTCACAAGGACGAAGCGGTGGCAAGGCAGATACTTTCCGAGTAAATCGTGGTGCGGAAGTCGAATCTTCTATCCGTATTTCACGCCCTTAGACAAGGGCTTTCCAAGACACTTGCACGGCTCGCGAGCAACACTTGTACTCGCGAGCCGTGCAAGTGTCCAACAAATGGATTGCAAGTGTCGCTCACGAGGGGAGCACGCGTCTGAAAAAAGCCTTTCGGAAGAGGGCTTCGGAAAGCACGTTTCACCCTTCACACAGCCACAGTTTACCATGCCCCATGTTTCACCTTTCACAGTAATGCGCAGCAGGACAGTCGTTTGCGTTGAAACGTTGCCAAAAAGATTCCGGATGTGAAACGTTATCCGGAGAAATCTGCTATATTTGCGGTAGATGAATGTGGGGGACTTGAATAACTTAATTATAATACTCATGAACAAGAAAAACTACTCAATCCGTACGATTGTGCTGGCTCTGTTAGGAGCCTTGTCCTGGTTCCCGGCCAATGTGGCGCAGGCTGCCAATCCTTTCCTTCCTCTGTGGGAATACATCCCCGACGGTGAACCTTACGTGTTCGAAGATCCCGACCATCCGGGCAAGTATCGTGTTTATGTTTATGGTTCGCACGACTCCATGAAGACGGAGTACTGCGGACGCGAGCAGGTGGTGTGGTCGGCTCCGGTGGACGACCTGAACAACTGGCGCTACGACGGCATCATCTTCGAATCGAAGACCGACGCCCGCGGCAAATGGCTGAGTGCCGGCGGTGTGGGCGACGTGCTCTATGCGCCCGACGTGGTGGAAGTGAAAGACAAAAACGGGAAGAAGACGTATTATCTCTATCCGAACAATCAGGCAGGCGGACGTAACGGCATGGTGGCCAAGGCCGACCGTCCCGACGGTCCTTTCCGGGTGTGCAACTGGAGCAAGCAGTCGCCCAAAGTGACGGACGGCATACTGGCTTTCGACCCCGCAGTGCTGGTCGATGACGACGGACGGGTATATGGTTATTGGGGCTTCGAGGAGTCGTGGGGTGCAGAGTTGGATCCGGCTACGATGGCTACCGTGAAACCCGGTACTCAGGCCGTGAAGGACATGGTGTCGAACTACAAACAGGACGGCGTGTTCCGCTTCTTCGAGGCATCGTCCATCCGTAAGATTAAGGATAAATATGTATTCATTTACAGCCGTTGGACGGCCGAAGGCGAATTCGGTTTCCCTGGCACCAATTATACGCTGGCCTATGCCTATAGCGACAATCCGCTGGGGCCGTTCACTTACGGCGGTACGCTGATCGACGGTCGCGGTCGCGATGTGGATGCCGATGGCAAGCCCATTCTGACAGCTACGCCGGGTGGAAATACGCATGGCAGTATCGTCGAAATCAATGGTCGCTGGTATGTGTTCTACCATCGTCAGTGTGGCACCAACGAGTTTGCCCGTCAGGCCATGGTGGCTCCTATCGAGGTAAAGGTGACTGAAGGAGCAGGCGGCAAGGTGGAGATCACGGAAGGAGAATACACCTCCGAAGGCTTCGAGACGGACGGGCTGAATCCCTACAAACGCTATTCGGCCGGCATTGCCTGTTACTATACGGGGCCGCGTCCGGCTTATCAGAAGTGGCCCAACTTCTACTTCTCGGGTTCGTACGTGCAGCCCACCTATGGCGATGCCACGAACTTCGACGATCCCTACAACCTGCGTGTCAACAGCAATCCGGTAGTGAACAATACGGCAGGCTCCATCGTAGGCTACAAATACTTCAACTTCGATCTTCTCGATTCCAATAAGGATGTGGAACTGCTGCTCAGCCTTAAGCCGTTGGGTGTGGAGGGAACCATCGATGTCATGGTGGGCAGTCCCTGGACGAGTCGTGGCGGAGTGAAGGTTGGTACGCTGCGTCTCAGCAAAGATGCTCCGCAGCAGATTACCGAGATGCGTATCAGTGTCTCCAAGGCCAAGGAGTTCAAGGGCAAACAAGCATTGTACTTCGTCTTTTCGTCGCCCACGGCCGACCGCTCCCTCTGCGAGCTTCACAATCTGGTGTTTGCTAAACGTTGACGCAGGGGCAATCATGTAGAGACGCAAAATTTTGCGTCTCTACCCTTTGCGCAGCCTTTCTATTGCTGTGTTTGTAGCTGTAGCGTGTTGGGGAGACGCAAAATTTTGCGTCTCTACCTGATGGATGTGGCTGTGGTTGAACCGGCATATTCCTGCCTGTTTTCTCTCTTCTTTGCCTCGTTTTATTGCAAAACAGATGAAATTTATTGTTTTTCGATAAATTTTTTCTGTTTTTCTTTTGTTTTCTCCTAAAATAGTCTTTCATTTGCATATCGAAAAACGATAAATGATTATCGAAAAACGAAATTGAAAACAAAAAACATTATTTATTTAAACAGGTAGTAATATGAAGGCTTTGGTTATGACGGCGATTATAGCGGTAGCAGGACTGGTCAATGTAATTGCCATCAATGCATGGCAGCAAGGCAAAGGCCATGCGGGGGTAAAAGTGGGACAGAGTAAAGGCTACGTACAGCTGTTGGTTGTAAAGTAAGTGCTTCGTAACGGATTAAAGTAATAATTGTGTTTTTACAGACATCACTTAAAAAGGAAGAACGACAATGAAGACAGCGATAAAATTGGCATTGATTTATTTTCTGATGCAGATATTGGGCGCACTGACCGCAGGCCCGTTCTGTATGCTTTATGTCTATATCACAACCGGCAGCATGGATGCGGAAGTGGCGCAGAAGCTGACTGTGGCTCCGACCCTGTTGTTGGGAATCGTTTACATGATGCTTTATTTGTGGAGAAAAGGCCACTTGGACGATGACGGGCTGATGTATTCGCTTACTACTCCGTCTTGCCTGACGTGGAGTCTGCTGGCCGGTGTGGCCGGTCTTTTCCTGACCGACGCGCTGGTGTCGCAAATGGGTTTTCTGCCTGACCTGATGAAGCAGACGTTCGACGCGCTGCAGTCCGGCTGGTTGGGTATTCTTTGCATCGCCGTGTTAGGGCCGATATTGGAAGAACTGCTCTACCGTGGAGCCATTACGAAAACCCTGTTGCAGAAGTATGCTCCGACCAAGGCGATTCTGATTTCGGGTTTACTTTTCGGCATTGTCCATATCAATCCTGTTCAGGTGGTCAGTGCAGCGCTGATAGGCATTCTGCTGGCTTGGCTTTACTGGCGTACGCGGAGTCTGGTGGCCTGCATCCTGATTCATATTCTGAACAACAGCCTCTCGGTTTTCCTCAGTCTGAACTATCCCGAGGCCGGCAGCATGACCGAACTGTTAGGTACACCGTTGGTGGTGGCTGTGACGGTTGTGGCGCTTGTCCTGTTCCTCCTTTCGGTGAAGAAACTGAGTGCCTTTCAACTTTTTGCAACGAAAACAACAACAGATAACAAGCTATGAAAAGAAGACTGAACATACTTTGTGCCATCGTCCTGTTGTTGATGAGCTGGTCGGTAGGCGTGTCGCTCTACTACATGGGGTTAGGTATGACAAAAGGCGTCCAGATGGGATTGGATGCTGCGCGCGAAATGGAGGAAGGTAAAAGCAGTGTCAAACTGGAAGAGGTGAACAACATGAGAACCGTCTCTTTGCTTCCCAAACTCCTGAGTGAATGGAAGGGAGAGTTTTTCACCGACTCGATACGCAACGAGAAGACGGGTCGCTACGTCCCGATGGCCTACTCGAACCTGATGATCAGTGTGCCGGTGGAGACACCCGTTTGGCAGAAGGTCGTATCTACGGTGATGGGGTTCCTGGTGCTGGTGGCCAACGTCTGGGCATTGGTGCTGTTCATCCGCATCGTGGTGTCGGTCAACCGTTCGGATATCTTCAACTGGCGCAACGTCCGTCGCCTGCGTCGTTTGGGCATTCTGCTCATCGTAGGTTTTGTCTGCGTCCTGTTGCCCGAATACATGGCGCTTTGCAACCTGCGCGAGGTGTTCTCATTAGAGTCTTACGAGCTGATACTTTCCGATTCGGTCAAGGTGACCAATCTGTTGTTGGGACTGATTTCCCTCATTGTGGCCGAAGTCTTTGCCATCGGGCTGAAGATGAAGGAGGAGCAGGATTTGACTATATAAAGGAGGAATAAAGATATGAAAGGGATTTTCGGAATAAAGAAGAATTCGAAGGAAGAACTGGAGTTTGTGATGTTTTGTCTGATGATAGTATGTGTCAGCTGTCTGCTTTTCGTCTTTTTTCGTAATCTGAATTTATGCTACGATTTGGGGAAGGACGATACCGACAACTTGATTGTGAAGCTGCTACCCGAGAATGTGACGCTGATGGCGATGGCCGTATGCAGTGTGCTTATTTATCTGATGCTGCGTAACGTGAAGAAAGGGCAGGTCTTTACCAAGCTAAATTCAGATTTTATTATGGCCATTGGGGTAGTGCTGGAGTGTAATGGTATCTTGCAGATGGTCCTCAATGCTTTTTTGTCTGATGCTGTGGGTGGAAACACCATTCCGATGGTTTATCTGTTACTGGGTGTCTTCTTCCTGTTCATAGCCTGCCTGTTCAAAGTCGGCATACGGATGCAGGAGGAGCAGGACTTAACCATTTAAACTTTGCCTATGCCGATAGTAGTGAATTTAGATATAATGATGGCCCGCCGGAAGATTTCTTTGGGCGAGCTGGCCGAGAAGATAGACATCACTCCCGCCAACCTTTCCATCCTAAAGACGGGTAAGGCAAAAGCCATCCGTTTCTCTACCCTCGAAGCCATTTGCAAGGTACTCGACTGCCAGCCGGGAGATATTCTGGAATACAGAGAGGAGGAATAGGCGATGGGAACGGCCGATGAAGAAAAGATGCTTTACTTCCGTCATCGTTCGGCGACGGATAAGGAGGAACTGTTGTCTGACAAAACCTGGGACGACCTGAACGGCGAAGCGCTCTTTGCCCGTGTGGACAGGACTTCGTCGGCTATTGGCAGACAGTATCTTTACAGCCTGTTGCGCTACGACCGTGTGTCCGGCGTCAGTCGCTGTGAAGAAGTGGTGGACGGTTTCACGGCAGATAAAACTTTGCGCGAGGAGGTACGGCAGTTGTTACGTAAATTGGATACTTCCGATGCTTATCGCGTGATTGAACTGATTGACGAAAAGAAAGTGTTGCCTTTTGGCTGGCCGGTGGGTTGGCTTTATGTGATGCAACTGCTTCCCATTCTGTTTTTAGGTTTGCTTTATCTGACTTCATCTCCTTGGTTTATAGGATTGTTGTCGGTTTCGCTCATGGGAAACCTGTGGCTGCACTATCGCAACAAGTCGTGGATGCAGATCTATTTCTTTTCTATTCCCTGTCTTTGGCGTTTGTTGAAGCAGAGCGAAAAGTTGTTGAAGTATCCCTTTGCTCGCATTGTCGATGCTGATATAGCCGGTACGTTGCAGGTGTTGAGCCCGTTGCAGGAAAAATTGTCAGCTTTCCGTTTTCATGTCCGGTTGGAGAGCGATGCGGCTCTGCTGGCATGGCTGCTGGTTGAGGTGCTGAATATCATATTCTTGCGTGAAGTTATTTTCGTGACAAAGGTTTTCCGTTTGCTGGAGGGCAGACGCGAGGCACTTCATTCTGTTTTCTGTTTTTTGGGGATGGTCGATGTGCTTTGTTCGGTGTCAGTGTTGCGCGATGAGCTTCCTTACCATACTCGTCTAAATACCTGCAAGGAGGGGGAAAGGTTCCATGCCGACGGACTGTATCATCCGTTGGTGGAAGATTGCGTGTCCAACAGTCTGACACTTTGCGGGCAATCGGTATTGATTACAGGCTCTAACATGTCGGGAAAGACCACCTTTATCCGTGCTGTTGGTGTCAGTGTGCTGTGTGGTAAGGCATTGGATACCTGCTTTGCCGAGGCTTTCTGCCTGTTACCTGATACGAAACTTCATTCGGCTATCCATGTGGAGGACGATCTGATGGCCGGGCGCAGCCTGTTCCTCCAAGAAGTGCAGACGATGAAAGAGATGTTGGCACAGAGCAAACAAGGCAGCTGCCTTTTTCTGTTGGACGAACTTTTCAAGGGAACCAATACTACCGAAAGGATTGCCATCGCAAAGGCTGTACTTGCTGCGCTGGCTACCCAAAGAAACATCGTTTTCGCATCTACGCACGACATCGAACTGGCCAGCCTGCTTGCCGGACAATACAGCCTCTACCATTTTTGCGAAACCATTTCCGACGATAAGTTATCTTTCGACTATCTGCTGAAACCCGGCCCCGTGACCGAACGCAATGCCATACGTATCATCGAGCTGTACGGTTATCCTGCGGAAGTAGTGGAGGAGGCGCGCCGGTGGGCGGAAGGAGGTGACTAAGGGTATAATTGCTGGTATTTCTGAATAGAAAAATTAAAATGCTGTTGTCCCGTTTCCAGTAGTTTGCGAATATTTGCTATTCTTGTTTCTCTGCCTTTCGTCATTTGGGAATAGGTATCAATAATCAGCAGTTCGGGTTTGTGTGATACTTCTTTTATGATAGGTTCGCCAGTCCATATGCCTATTCTCTTTTTGATTTGCAGTATTTTCTGGTAGTAACAGATAATTTCTTCCTGATAGCTATTGATGAAATCGTGATATTTCTTCATTTGCGCTATGATTTCAGGCTGATTGTCTAAGTGCCTGAGCCGGCTGTCGGTGATAAGTTTCAGCTCTACGAAAAACAATGCCTGATGTTTCAACTCTACTAAGTCGATACGCATGGTTTTCCTTCCTTCGGTCTGATGAGCCAGTTCAGAATCAATGTAGCGGTTTCTGTTGCACAGTATCAATTCTCCTTGCACAATTTTCTCACTGGATATATGGATGTTCTTCCGGTTGTTTACGTCTTCTTGTGCAGGAAGTTTGTGATATACTTGGTTAATTCTTCTTTTTATTGCTTCCAATCCTTCTTGACTTTGGAACAATTCTTGGCAATCATAGTAGTTGGAGGTTATAGTCTGCCCTTTTGTATTGAAGTTGTCAGTCGTGTATTTTTTATGTATTTCTGCTACTGTATGGCCATTCGTCCATTGGATAAGGGCTACGCATCCGCCATAATAATAGACATTGATATAATTGTCTTTGCGTACTTCCACATAAAGTTCGGGGTCGTTCAGGATATTCCTCCACCACAGCGGCTTTTCTTCCAGTGCTTTCCATAGTAACCATTCTATTTTCCGCTACGACAATTTTATCGGCTGGTT